>NZ_JAHWBL010000009.1:0-86293 GCF_029493445.1 Nocardioides sp. ChNu-99
AACAGCGCCACCAACCGGGCGTGGCGCCGACGGGCGTCGGGCGGCACGAGCCGCGCGACCGCGGGGTCGTCGGCGAACGCCGCGGCGAGCACCTCCGCCGCGGCCCGCAGGGTGCCGGGGCCGCCGCGCTCGACGTGCACCGCCCCGGCCGCCCCGGCTGTCCCGGCTGTCCCGGTCGTCCCGGCTGCGCTCACCTCACGCGCCGAACGTGTGCCGCAGCGGGTACCCGCTGACGCCGCGGTCGTCGGTGCGGGTCGCCAGCACCTGGTGGAGCTGGATCTCGTTGCGCTCGAAGGCGATGCGGGAGCCGGTCATGTAGATGCCCCACACCTTCGCGGTGCCCTCGCCGACCTCGGCGACGGCGTCGTCCCAGTTGCGCTCCAGGTTCTCCGACCAGCCCTGCAGGGTGCGCGCGTAGTGCATCCGCAGGTTCTCCGTGTGCTGCACCTCGAGACCGGCGTCCTGGGCGTCCATCACCATGCGACCCGAGCCGGTCAGCTCGCCGTCGGGGAACACGTAGCGGTCGATGAACGCCCCCGTGCGCGTCGGCAGGTTGTGGGCGCGGGTGATCGAGTGGTTGAGCAGGCGGCCCTCGGGCCGCAGGCGGTCGCGCAGGAACGCGAAGTACGCCGGGTAGTTGCGCACCCCGATGTGCTCGGTCAGCCCGATGGAGCTGACGGCGTCGAACCCGTCGTCCATCACGTCGCGGTAGTCGAGGTGGCGCACCTCGGCCAGGTCGGAGAGCCCCGCGGCGTCGATCGCCGCCTTCGCCCACGACGCCTGCTCGAGGCTGAGGGTGACGCCGAGCGCCTTCACGCCGTACTCCCGCGCGGCGTGCATGACCATGCCGCCCCAGCCGCAGCCGACGTCGAGGAGCCGCTGACCGGGCTGCAGGTCGAGCTTGCGGGCCACGAGGTCGAACTTGGCGGCCTGCGCCTGCTCGAGCGTCGCGTCCTCGGTCTCGAACAGCGCGCACGTGTAGGCCATCGACGGGCCGAGCACGAGCTCGTAGAACCGGTTCGACACGTCGTAGTGGTGGCCGATGACCTCGGCGTCGCGGGTCAGCGAGTGCCGCAGGCCCTCGACCGCCCGGCGCCAGCGGGGCAGGTGTTCCTGCGGCGGCACCGGCGGCGGCTTGAGGTGGCCCAGCCCGAGACCGCGCAGCAGGCGGAGGGCCTCGCCCGCGCTCGGCCGGCGGAACGACAGCTGGCTCAGCAGCAGCACGAGCCCGTCGTACGGGTTGCCGGGGTGCACGCCGGAGACCTCGAGGTCGCCCATCACGTACGCGCGGGCGATGCCGAGGTCGCCGGGCGCGGTGAGGATGTAGGACAGGCCGCGCTCGTTGCGCAGGTGGAGCCCCACCGCCGCGTCCGCCGGGCCGGCCGAGGAGCCGTCGTACGCCGTGAACCGCACGGGCATGCCGTGCTTCATCAGCGTGCCGATGGCGTCGCCGATCGTGATGGTCCTGCCGTTGTTGCCGTCCTTGCCGATGTCCTGGGTCACTGCCTCCGCACCGCTTTCTCGTAGAGGGTCGACAGCCGCTGCTGCGGGTCGTAGCGCTCCTTGACGCGCGCCAGGTTGGCGCCGTCGTAGAGCCGGTCGAACGTCTCGGGGTCGTAGAACGCCTCGGAGTAGAGGGACTTGTGGCCGTCGAGCTCGTGCACCCGCGCCTCGATGGCCCGGTTCGTCGGCGCGTCCGGCGCCTGCGGCCCGACCGCGACGGTGCCCCAGAACCCGGCGTTGACGTAGGTCGTGCCCGGCTCGAGGGGGTACGACGACCACGTGCGGGCGCTGCCCGGACCGTCCGGCTCGCGCAGCCGCAGGGGGCACAGCCACACGGGGCGCATGCCGACGTGCTCGTCGAACCAGGTGAGGAACTCACCGAGCCGCTCGAGCGGTACCTCGACGTCCTGCACGACGCGCTCGCGCTGCGGGCGACGCTGCAGCCGGTCGAGCGTGGCGACGATGCCGAAGCGGGTGTCGAGGCCGACCAGGCGGTGGTAGACGTCCGAGCGGCGCTTCGAGCGCGGCCAGAGGCGGCGCACCCGCGGGTCCTGCAGCCCGAACGCGCCGGAGCACCAGAACCAGTCGGTGTCCCAGCGCCAGAGGTAGTCCTCGACCGTCAGCAGGTCGCTGGTGCGCTGCTGGACCGAGCGGTAGTAGACCTCGTCGACGTACGTCGAGGGGCGCTGCCCCGCGGCGTCGTCGGTCCAGCGGGCCAGCGTCAGGTAGAGCTCGTCGGGGCTGAACGCGGTGCCGTCGAGGCCGTCGACCCGCTCCCCCTCCCAGGCGCCGTCGGCCACGATCGTCGCGACGGCGCCGACCAGCGCGGCCGCGTCGTCGAACCGCACGTGCCGCAGCGCGACGTACGCCGGCACGGGCTCCAGCTCGATGCGCAGTCGGGTGGCGTAGCCCAGCGAGCCGTAGGAGTTGGGGAAGGCGTCGAACAGGTCGGCGTGCTCGCCCGTGGGGCGGGCGGTGACGATCTCGCCGGCGCCGGTCAGCACGTCCATCTCGAGCACGCTCTCGTGCGGCAGGCCGTTGCGGAACGACGTCGACTCGATGCCCAGGCCCGTGACCGCGCCGCCCAGGGTGATGGTGCGCAGCTGCGGCACCACCAGGGGCACGAGACCGTGGGCGAGGGTGGCGTCCACGAGGTCCTCGTAGGTGCACATGCCCTGCACGTCGGCCGTCCGGGCGACGGGGTCGACCGCGACCACGCCGTCGAGGCCGGCGACGTCGAGACCGGGCGCGGTGGTCGCCGTGCGGGTGCGGAAGAGGTTCGAGGTGCGCTTCGCCAGCCGCACCGGGGACCCGGCGGGGATCGCGGCGTACGACGCCAGCAGCGCCCGGGTGGCCGCCTCGTGCGCCTGCGTGCCGACCGTGTTCACCCGGTCGACCCTAGACCCGGCTCCGGGCGGCGGCGTACCGACTTTGGTCGATGATGTTGTGATCTACAACCAGTTCGGCGTGGCCTCCGCCACGCGCCGCACCCCCGCGGGTCGGCTCAGGTCGCGACGGTGGTCGCGACGGTGCCGCGGGGGTCCCCCACGTGCACGGGTACGCCGGTGCCCGCGAGGTCGCGGACGGCCGCCAGGTCGGCGTCGGCCACCGCACCGGCGTCGCCGAGCACGACGGCGGCCTCGAGCGAGCGGGCCCCCGACGCGACGGCCATGGCGACGCACACGCCGAGCGCGCTGACGCGCAACGACGGCAGGTCGACCGTGGCGGCGGCGTAGGTGCGGCCGTCCTGGTCGCGCACCGCGGCACCCTCGCGGGCCCCGGTGCGGGCCCGCGTCGCGCGGGCCAGGGTGACGAGCTTGCGGTCCTCCGCGGACAGGTCGCTCACGGGGTCGCTCACGGGGTCGCTCACGGTGCCTCCTCCTCGTCGCCGTCGGCCCCCAGGCGGGTGACGACCACGGTGCTGATCTTGTTGCGCCGCCCGCGCACGCCCTCGGCACGGAACCCGAGGCCGTGCGCCTCGACGGTCGAGCCGGGGATGGGCACGAGCCCCAGGTGCTTGGCCATGAGGCCGCCGACGCTGTCGACGTCCTCCTCCTCCACGTCGAAGCCCGGGAACAGGTCGTCGAGGTGGTCGACGGGGAAGCGGGAGGAGACGCGCCAGGCGTCGTCCCCGATCCGCTCGACGTCGACCTCGTCCACGTCGTGCTCGTCGGCGATCTCGCCCACGATCTCCTCGAGGACGTCCTCGATGGTGACGATGCCGGCGGTGCCGCCGTACTCGTCCACGACGACCGCGATGTGCTGGCGCGAGGCCTGCATCTCCGCCAGCAGCGACGCGACCGACTTGGAGTCGGGCACGTGGTGCGCGGGACGCATGTGGGTCTCGATGCGCTCGGTGATGTCGGCGTCGCCCTCGCGGTCCTCGAAGTCGAGGCGCGCGACGTCCTTGAGGTAGGCGAAGCCCAGCACCTCGTCGAGGTTCTCGCCGACCACCGGCATGCGGGAGTAGCCGCTGCGCAGGAACAGCGACATGGTCTGGCGCAGGTTGCGGTGCCGCTCGACGAACACCACGTCGGGGCGGGGCACCATGACCTCGCGGGCGATGGTGTCGCCGAACTCGAAGACCGAGTGGATCATCTTGCGCTCGCCCGACTCGATGACGGCGCTGGCCTCCGCCAGGTCGACGAGCTCGCGCAGCTCGGTCTCGGACGAGAACGGGCCCTCGCGGAACCCCCGGCCCGGGGTCAGGGCGTTGCCGACCAGGATCAGCAGGCGGGGCAGCGGGCCGAGCAGGCGGGTGAGCGCCCACACCGGCGCCGCCGAGCCGAGCGCCACCCGGTCGGGGTGCTGGCGGCCCAGCGTCCGCGGCGCGACGCCGATGGCGACGAACGACACCACCAGCATGATCGCGACGGTCAGCAGCACGCTCCCCCACCAGCTGCGCACCGCCTCGTCGACCTGCAGCGTGACGAGCACGATGGCGGCGACCTCGGCGAGCAGGCGCAGCAGGATGAGGGAGTTGAGGTAGCGCGGCGGGTCGTCGAGCACCCGCAGCAGGTACGTCGCGCCGGTGCGCCCCTCGGCGGCCAGCTCCTCGGCGCGCGCGCGGGAGAAACCGGACAGTGCCGCGTCGGCCGCGGCGATCAGGCCGGCCACGACGACGAGGCCGCCGGCCGAGACCAGCACCCAGAGGTCGCTCATGGGCGCCGATCCTCTCAGGACCGGCTGCGCCAGCGGGCCAGCAGGGTGTCCTGCAGCCCGAACATCTCCGCGTGCTCCTCCGGCTCGGCGTGGTCGTAGCCGAGCAGGTGGAGGATCCCGTGCACCGTCAGCAGCTCGATCTCCGCCAGCGTGCCGTGGCCCGCCGTGGCGCCCTGGGCCGCCGCGACGGCGGGGCTCAGCACGAGGTCGCCGAGCACGCCCTCCTCGGGCTCCTCGTCCGCGAGCCCGGGGCGCAGCTCGTCCATGGGGAAGGCGAGGACGTCGGTCGGCCCCTCCTTGCCCATCCACTGCTCGTTGAGCTCGGCGATGGTGTCCTCGTCGACGGCCTTCAGGCAGAGCTCCGCCTCCGGGTGCACCCGCATCTCGTCCATGACGAAGCGGGCCAGCCGGGCGAGGTGCTCCGGCTCGACGAGGTCGGTGCCGGACTCGTCGATGATCTCGATCGTCACGAGGGACGTCCTCCCCGCGTGGTGCGGCGGGGGCCGGTGGGCTCCGGGGTGCCGGAGGCCTCGCCGGCGTCGTACGCGTCGTAGGCGGCGACGATGCGGGCCACCAGGCGGTGGCGCACCACGTCGCTGCTGGTCAGGCGGTTGAACGAGACGTCCTCGACGCCTTCGAGGATGCCCTCGACCACCCGCAGGCCGGAGCGCGTGCCACCCGGCAGGTCGGTCTGGCTGGTGTCGCCGGTGACGACGATGCGCGAGCCGAACCCGAGGCGGGTGAGGAACATCTTCATCTGCTCGGGCGTCGTGTTCTGCGCCTCGTCGAGGATGATGAACGCGTCGTTGAGGGTGCGTCCGCGCATGAACGCGAGCGGGGCGACCTCGATCGTGCCGGCCGCCATCAGCTTGGGGATCGACTCCGGGTCCATCATGTCGTGCAGCGCGTCGTACAGCGGGCGCAGGTAGGGGTCGATCTTCTCGCTCAGCGTGCCCGGCAGGTAGCCCAGGCGCTCGCCGGCCTCGACGGCCGGGCGGGTCAGGATGATGCGGGTGACCTCCTTGGCCTGCAGCGCCTGCACGGCCTTGGCCATCGCCAGGTAGGTCTTGCCGGTGCCGGCGGGGCCGATCCCGAAGGTGATGGTGTGGGTGTCGATCGCGTCGACGTAGCGCTTCTGGTTGAGCGTCTTCGGGCGGATCGTGCGGCCGCGGTTGGAGAGGATGTTGAGGCTCAGCACGTCGGCCGGCCGCTCCTCGGTCTCGGTGCGCAGCATGCCGATGACCCGCTCGACCGTCTCGCTGCTGACGCCCTGACCGGTGCGGATGAGCGCCACCAGCTCGCCCAGGAGGCGCTCGGCGAGGGCGATCTCGGCCGGCTCCCCCATCAGCGTGATGCGGTTGCCCCGCACGTGGACGCGGGCCCCGAAGGCCTGCTCGATCGCACCGAGGTGCTCGTCGCCGGCGCCCAGGAGGCTCACCATGTCGATGCTGTTGGGCACCGTGACCGTGTGCTTGGCGGCGGTCGGCGATGCGAGCTGCGGTGCGCTGTCGGAGTCAGTCATGGATGCCCGGGAGGGCTCCCCTTCTGGTGCGGCGGGACGGCGGGACGAACCCCTCCATCGTACGCCGCCGCCCCCACCCCCCGGCGAGCCGTTTCCGGCGCCGGACGGGCTCAGGAGGGCCAGCCCATCCGCTCCCCGCCGAGCACGTGCAGGTGCGCGTGGAAGACGGTCTGGCCCGCGTCGGCGCCCGTGTTGAACACGAGGCGGTAGCCGTCGAGGTCGTCGGCCTGCGCCACGGCGGCCGCGCTGGTGAGCAGGTCAGCGGCGGTGCGCGGCTCGGCCGCCGCGAGCGACGCCGCGTCCGGGTGGTGGCTGCGGGGCACGACGAGCACGTGGGTCGGGGCGACCGGGGCGATGTCCCGGAACGCCAGCGTCGTCGGCGTCTCGTGCACCACGGTGGCCGGCACGTCGCCGGCGACGATCTTGCAGAACAGGCAGTCGGCGCTCATGACGCCAACCTAGCGCCGGCCGGGCTGCTCGCCCCTCGTCGCAGGAGCCACTACCGTCACAGGAGCAACTGCACCCGGCCGCCTCGCGAGGACGACCGTCGGCGCCCGACCCTGGGAGGAATCGCATGACCGCTCGCCGCACCCCCGCCCGCCGCACGACCGCCCCGCTCGCCGTCGGCGCGGTGCTGGCCCTGACGCTGGCCGCCTGCGGCGACGACGGCGCGGACGACGGCGCCACCGACCCGGGAGCGAGCCCGTCGACCCCCACCAGCTCGGCGACGGCGACGACCACGCCGAGCGACGACGAGGGCGGCACGGGCGGCGGCACGGGCGGGGCGGGCACCGGGGCCGTGCCGGTCTACTACGTGCTCGAGGGGGACCGCGCGGGCCTGGTGCGCGAGTTCCACGCCGGCCAGGGCGACGACGCCCTCGCCTCGGCGGTCACGCTGCTCTCCAGCCCGCCCTCGGACCCGGACTACACGTCGTACGTCGACGGGTGGGTCACCGCGGCGCAGGAGGCGGACGGCGAGATCGTCGCCACCGTCAGCGGCCCGGTGCCCGGCGACGACGCCGAGCTGGCGGTGCAGCAGGTCGTCTACACGCTGCAGGCGGCGGCCGGCCGGGTGCTGCCCGTGCGCTTCCTCGGCGAGTCGGGCGGGGACGCCGTCGGACTGCCCGGCACCAACCCCGTCAGCACCTCGCCCGAGCTCGAGACGCTCGCGCTCGTCAACATCACCGACCCCGCCGAGGGCACCACCGTGTCGGGGTCGATGACCGCGACCGGGCGTGCGAGCTCGCCCGAGAACAACGTCCGGTGGGAGGTCCGCTCCGGCTCCGAGGTGGTGCTGGAGGGCTTCACCACGCACGAGGGCTCGTCCACCGACGAGCGCCTGGACCCGTGGACCGTCGAGGTCGACCTCAGCACGCTGGCCCCCGGCACCTACACGTTCGTCGCGATGACCGACGACGCGAGCGGCGGCGAGGAGGGCTCCGGCCCGGCCACCGACACGCGCACCATCGTCGTCGGCTGACCCCGCGGGGCAGGCCCGGCGGGCGGTCAGGCCCAGCGGGCGGTGCGGGCCAGGAGCGCCGCGACCGCCACGACCCCGGCGGTCGAGGTGCGCAGCACCTCGTCACCCAGCCGCACGGTCGTGGCGCCGGCCGCCTCGAACGCCGCGACCTCCTCGTCGGTGAGCCCGCCCTCGGGACCGACGACGAGGCCCAGCGAGCGCACCTCGCCCGACAGCGGGACCGAGGCCAGCGGCGTGGTCGCCGCCTCGTGGAGCACCAGCACCACGTCGAGGCCGGCGAGGAACGCCGCCGCCTCGGCGGTCGACGCCAGCGGCGCGACCTCGGGGAACCACGCGCGCCGGGACTGCTTGGCGGCCTCCCGCGCCGTGGCCGACCACCGCGCGTGCGCCTTGGTCGCGCGCTCGCCGCGCCAGACGGCCACGCTGCGCGCCGCCGCCCACGGGACGATCCGCTCGACGCCCACCTCGGTGAGCACCTCGACGGCCAGCTCGCCCCGGTCACCCTTGGGCAGCGCCTGCACGACCGTCACGGCGGGCACGGGGGCGGGTACGTCGGCGACGTCGGCGACCTCGACCTCCAGCGCGCGCTTCGCCGTCGCCGTGACGACGCCGGTCACGGCCCGCCCGGCCCCGTCGACGAGACGCACCTGCTCCCCCACGGCGAGCCGGCGCACCGCGACGGCGTGGTGGGCCTCGTCGCCCTCGACGCGGACGAGGGACCCGGGTCGGGCCCCGCCCAGGTCGGGGTGCAGGTGGACCGGCAGCGACACCGCGGGCCTCAGTGGGTGTGGAACTTGTCGCGGAAGCGGCCGAAGACGCCCCCGCGGCGGTGCACCTGGACCTGGCCGTCGGTCGCCTCCTCGCCCCGCAGCTCGGCGAGCTCGCGCAGCAGCGCCTCCTGGCGCCCGTCGAGCTTCTGCGGCGTCGCGACCGCGATGGTGACCACGAGGTCCCCGCGCCCGGCACCCCGCAGGCCGGGGACGCCCCGCCCGCGCAGCACCTGCTCGGTGCCCGACTGCGTGCCCGGCTTGATCTCCAGGCGCAGCTCGGTCTCCAGCTCGGTCTCCGCGCCGTCCTCCACGAGGTCGGCCTCGAGCAGCGGCAGGGTGACGTCGGCGCCGAGCGCGGCGGCGGTCATCGGGACGGTCACGGTGCAGTGCAGGTCGTTGCCCTGGCGCAGGAACAGCTCGTGCTCGGCGACCCGGATCTCGACGTACAGGTCACCGGCGGGACCGCCTCCCGGGCCGACCTCGCCCTGCTCGGCCAGCTGCACGCGGGTGCCGTTGTCGACGCCCGCGGGGATCTTGACGGTGAGGTCGCGGCGCGAGCGCACCCGGCCCTCGCCCGAGCAGGTGCGGCAGGGGTCGGGGATGACCGAGCCGAAGCCGCGGCACGCGGCGCAGGGACGCAGGGTGCGGATCTCGCCGAGGAACGAGCGCTGCACGTGCGCGACCTCCCCCGCACCGCGGCACGTCGTGCAGGTCTGCGGGCTGCTGCCGGGGGCCGCGCCGTCGCCGTGGCAGGTCTCGCAGACCACCGCGGTGTCGACCTTGAGCTCGCGGGTGACGCCGAAGGCGGCCTCGGCGAGCTCGACGTCGAGGCGGATGAGCGCGTCCTGGCCGCGCCGCATCCGCGGTCGCGGGCCGCGGCCCGCCCCGCCCCCGCCGGGCTGGCCCGGGCCCCCGCCGCCGAAGAAGGCGTCCATGATGTCGGTGAACGAGAAGCCCTGGCCCGCGCCGCCGAACCCGGCGCCGCCGAACGGGTCGCCGCCGCGGTCGTAGGCCGCCCGCTTCTGCGGGTCCGACAGCACCTCGTAGGCCGCGCTGACCTCCTTGAACCGCTCCTGGGTCTCGGGGTCGGGGTTGACGTCCGGGTGCAGCTGGCGGGCCAGACGCCGGTACGCCTTCTTGATGGCGTCGGCGTCGGCGTCGCGGTCGACGCCGAGCAGCTCGTACAGGTCCTGGCTCACGTGTGTCCTATCCATCGCTTCCGTGCAGGTGGGGCAGGTCGGGCGGGTCGGGCGGGTGGGGGCGCCGTCGATCGGCGCCCCGGTCAGGCGTTGTTGTTCTCGTCGAGGATGCGCGACATGTAGCGGGCGACCGCGCGCACGGCGGCCATGGTGCCCGGGTAGTCCATGCGGGTGGGGCCCACGATGCCGAGCGCGGAGAGCATGTCGGCACCCGCGCCGTACCCCGTCGTGACGACGCTCGTGCCCGCGAGCTCCTCCACGGGGCCCTCCGCGCCGATGCGCACCGTCACGGCGCCGCCGGTCGTGGCCTCGCCCAGCAGCCGCAGGAGCACGACCTGCTCCTCCAGCGCCTCGAGCATGGGGCGCAGCACGGTGTCGAAGCCGTCGCCGAAGCGCGCCAGGTTGGCCGTGCCGCCCACCACGACGCGCTGGTCGGACGAGTGGTCCGACAGCGCGTCGACGAGCACCCCGACGACCTCGCTCGTCGGGCCGTCGGCCGGGGCCTCGTCGGTGCGCAGCCGGGCCAGCGCGTCGGCGGCGACACCGAGCCGCTGGCCCACGACCGCGCGGTTGACCTGGGAACGCAGGTCACCGACCTGGGCCTCGTCGAGGTCCCGGTCGAGCTCGACGAGGCGCTGCTCCACCCGCCCGCTCGACAGGATGAGGACGACGAGCAGGCGGTGCGGCGCCAGGGCGACCACCTCGACGTGCCGCACGGTGCTCTGGCTGAGGATCGGGTACTGCACCACGGCCACCTGGCGGGTCAGCTGGGCCAGCAGCCGCACGCTGCGGCGCACGACGTCGTCCACGTCCACCGCACCCTCGAGGAAGGTGGAGATGGCCCGCTTCTCGGCCGCCGTGAGCGGCTTGACCGTGCCGAGCCGGTCCACGAACAGGCGGTAGCCCTTGTCGGTGGGGATGCGGCCGGCGCTCGTGTGAGGCTGGTGGATCAGCCCCTCCTCCTCCAGCACGGCCATGTCGTTGCGCACGGTCGCCGGGGAGACCCCCAGCCCGTGCCGTTCGACGAGGGCCTTCGAGCCGACCGGCTCCTCGGTCGACACGTAGTCCTCCACGATGGCCCGCAGCACGGCGAGCCGACGCTCCTCGACCATCCCTGCTCCTCCCGCGTGGCGTCCACCGGTGGCCGAGACCCTCGGGGTCCTGGCACTCCACCGGCGCGAGTGCCAATGGTACTCCGCCCCGTCCCACTCCACGGGAACCACTTGACCCGGGGCCGGTGAGCGGTAGGTTAGGCTTGCCTTAGTCATCCAGGAGGTCCTGTGCTCCCCTTGCTCGCCTCGGCCGATCCCGACCAGCTCGCCGCGCGCGCCCGCAGCGCCCTGTCCTGCCCGGCGGCGGCCAGCATGGTCATCAAGGGCACCGAGCACCTCTTCGGCGGTGACGACCTGGGCCTGCAGGACCGGGGCGGCGTCCCCACCCTGGTGTGCCGCACCGGCTCGGTCGTCGAGCGCGCCGCGACCGCCCACCAGAAGGCGCTGCTGCGCATCATCTCCGGCGTGGTCGAGGACGACGGCACCACCGAGTCGGTCGTGCTGGCCGGCAAGCTGGCGAGCCCGCGGCCCTGCTGCGACCCGTCGCTGCAGGCCGTCGCCATCGACCCCACCATCATCATGCTCATCCGCACGCACGCGGACGGCTCCACGCGGCAGTACCGGGTGCCCACCGCCCTCTTCCGCAGCCCCACCCACGCGCTCAACCGCGGCTACCTGCGCCGGTGCACCGAGCACGTCAACGAGTGCCACGACGCCGAGCTGCGCCAGGCCGTCTCCCTGTGCACCGGCACGCCCGCGCCGTACCTGGCCGGCGCCGCCCTCGCCGACCTCTCGCCCACCGGCGTGGAGGTCCGGTGGGTCGACGCCGACGGGGCGCACCGCCGCCCGGTCACCTTCGACACTCCCGCCCGCACCCCGGACGACCTCGCCGAGGCGCTGCGCACCCACCTGCACGCCGGCCTCTGCTGACTCGCCCGCCGACCCGCCCGCCGACCCGCCCGCCGACCCGCCCGCCGACCCGCCCGCTGGCCTAACCTCACGGGCATGGCCCGCGACACCGTCCTGCCCGACCCGACCGAGGTCGCCGACCGGGTCTGGGTCGCCCGCCACCCCTGGTTCGACGCCATCGTCACCGTCGTCGCCGGCGAGCGCGGCGTCGTGGTCGTCGACACCCACGCCGCGGAGACCGTCGGCGAGCAGCTGCGCGACGCCGTGCGCCGGCTCGCCCCCGCCCTGCCGCTCCTCGCCGTCGTCGCCACCCACGACCACCTCGACCACGTGCTCGGCACCGCGCCGCTGCTGGACGCCTGGCCCGACGCGGACGTCGTCGCCCACGAGGACGCAGCGGCCCGCATGGCGACCAGCGTCCCCGCGCAGGTGGCGGCGTACGACGCTCCCCCGGCCCTGCGCAGCGCCGTGACGAGCAGCCGCCTCGTGCTCCCCACCCTCACGCTCTCCGGCGCGCGGGCGCTCGACCTCGGGGACCGGGTCCTCGAGGTCGTCCACCCCGGTCGCGGCCACACCGGCGGGGACCTCTGCGTGCGGGTGCCCGACGTCGACGTCCTCGTCGCGGGCGACGTCGTCGAGGCCGCCGACGACCCGGCCGACGCGGTGCCGGCGTACGGCGACGACTCCTGGCCGCTGGAGTGGCCGGGCAGCCTGGAGCTCGTGATCGGGCTCCTCACCCCGGCCAGCACCGTGGTCGCCGGCCACGGCCCGGTCGTGGACCGCGCGTTCGTGCACGCCCAGCAGGCGGCCGTCGCGGAGGTGGCCGGCCAGGTGAGCGACCTCGCGGCCGCCGGCGTCCCGGCCGACCGGGCGCTCGCAGAGGGGCGCTGGCCCTTCCCCGCCGACGCGCTCGTCGCGGCCGTGCGCCTCGGCTACGCCCACCTGCCGCCCGGGGCACGACGGCTGCCGCTGGTCTGACCCCCGCGGCGTGCTCCGGCGGCGTGCTCCGGCGGCGTGCCTGGCGAGGACGGTCGGTCCCGCGCCCTAGCGTGGGGACGTGACCCCGCACGACCGCTACGGATCCGACGTCCTCTCCGGCGACTGGCGCGCGCCCAAGCGCGGCCGGGCCACGGAGCACCCCGCCGACGTCGGCCTGGTCGTCGAGGAGGTCACGACCGACTGGTGCGGCGAGATCGTGACCGTCGACCGCGACCTCGACACCGTCACGCTGGAGGACCGGCGCGGCAAGCGGCGCACCTTCCCGCTCGGTCCCGGCTTCCTCCTCGAGGGCCGCCCGGTCATCCTCACCGCCCCGGTCCGGGTCGCGGCGCCGCGCCGCCCCAGCCGCACGGCGTCGGGCTCGATCGCGGTGCCGGACGCGCCGGCCCGGGTCGCCCGCGCCTCCCGCATCTTCGTCGAGGGCCGCCACGACGCGGAGCTCGTCGAGAAGGTGTGGGGTGACGACCTGCGCGTCGAGGGCGTGGTGGTGGAGTACCTGGGGGGCGTCGACGACCTCGCCGACCACCTCGTCGGGTTCGAGCCGGGCCCGGGCCGCCGCGTGGGCGTGCTCGTCGACCACCTCGTGCGCGGCTCGAAGGAGAGCCGCATCGCCGACGGCATCGCCCGCTCGGCCGTCGGGAAGCACGTGCTCATCGTCGGCCACCCCTTCGTCGACGTCTGGCAGGCCGTCAAGCCCGAGCGCGTCGGCCTCACCGCCTGGCCGACCATCCCGCGGTCGGTGGAGTGGAAGCACGGGGTGTGCCAGCATCTGGGGTGGCCCCACCGCAACCAGACCGACATCGCGCGGGCCTGGAAGCACATCCTCGGGCGGGTGGAGTCCTACGCCGACCTCGAGCCGGCCCTGCTGGGCCGGGTCGAGGAGCTGATCGACTTCGTGACCGCCCCCGACGCGTAGCACCAGGAGACCCCCGTGAGCACCTACGGCGACCAGCCCGGCGGCCCCTACGGCCAGGACCCGTCCCCGGGATGGGGCGCCCCCGGCCAGCCGTGGCAGCCGGGGCAGCCCGACCAGGGCCAGCAGGGCTGGGGGCAGGCGCCCCACGGCCAGGGCTACGGCCAGGGGTACGGCCAGGGGTACGGCCAGGGGTACGGCCAGCCGGGCGGGTACGGACCGGGCCAGCCGCCCTCGTCGTCGGAGGACCGCGCGTGGGCCGTCACGGCCCACCTCGGCGCGCTCGTCACGGCGTGGTTCGCGTTCGGGTTCATCGCGCCGCTGATCGTGCTGCTGGTGCGCGGCCGCTCGCCCTTCACGCGCCAGCACGCGGTGGAGTCGCTGAACTTCCAGTTGTCGCTGCTCCTCTACAGCGTGGCCGCGACGGTCGTGGGGTTCGTCTTCGTCGTCGTGACCCTCGGACTCGGGGCCCTGCTGCTGGTCCCGCTCTACTTCGTCGCGCTGCTCGCCGTCCTGGTCGTCGTCATCATGGCGTCGGTGCGCGCCGGGGCCGGCGAGCAGTACCGCTACCCGCTCACCCTGCGCCTCATCCGCTGAGGCGCACCGTCGCGCTGGCTCAGCCGAGCAGGTCGCGCACGACGCCGTCGGCCAGCAGCCGGCCCTCGCGGGTGAGCACCACCCGACCCGCGGCACCGCCGTCGAGCGGACCCGCCTCGACCAGCCCGCGCCGCACGAGGTCGGGCAGCGCCGCGCGGCCGTCGTCGTCGAGCACGTCGAGCGTCAGGCCCTCGCGCAGCCGGGTCTCGAGCAGCACGCGCTCGACGCGTCGTACCTCGTCGTCGAGCAGCTCGCGCTCGTGGCCGGGCGAGCGGCCCGCGGCCAGCAGCTCGGCGTACGGCGCGGGGTGGCGCACGTTCCACCAGCGCACGCCCCCGACGTGGGAGTGCGCCCCGGGGCCCACGCCCCACCAGTCGTCGCTGCGCCAGTAGGCCAGGTTGTGGCGGCACTCGCTGCCGGGGCGCGACCAGTTCGACACCTCGTACCAGCCGAGCCCGCCGGCGGTGAGCACCTCGTCGGCGAGGTGGTACTTGTCGGCCAGGTCGTCCTCGTCGGGCGCTGCGACCTCGCCGCGCCGCACGCGGCGGGCCAGCGCCGTGCCCTCCTCCACGATGAGCGAGTACGCCGACACGTGGTCCGGCGAGCACGCCAGCGCCGCGTCGAGGCTGGCGCGCCAGTCGGCGAGCGACTCCCCCGCCGTGCCGTAGATGAGGTCGAGGCTGATCTCGTCGAAGCCCGCGGCGCGGGCGTCCGCCACCACGCCGGGGACACGGGCGGGGTCGTGGGTGCGCTCCAGCACCTGGAGCACGTGGGGCACGACCGACTGCACACCGAAGGACAGCCGGGTGAAGCCGCCGGCCCGCAGCACGTCGAGGTCGGCCCGCGAGACCGAGTCGGGGTTGGCCTCCGTGGTCACCTCGGCGCCCGGCGCCAGCCCGAACTCGTCCTCGACCGCGCGCAGCACCCGCACCAGGTGCTCGGGCGGCAGCAGCGTCGGCGTCCCGCCGCCGAAGAAGACGGTGTCGACCGGACGATCGACGTCCCCGAGCACCCGCCGGGCCAGGCGCACCTCGGCGACGGCCGCGTCGGCGTACGTCGTGCGCGACGCCCCGGGCGGGGCGGAGGGGCCGCCGAGCTCGGTCGCGGTGTAGGTGTTGAAGTCGCAGTAGCCGCACCGCACCCGGCAGAACGGGACGTGGACGTAGAACGCGAGGCTGCGCTCCCCCAGGCCCGCGAGCGCCGACGCCGGCAGGGCGCCGTCGGCGGGGACCGGGTCGCCGGGCGGAGGGGTGGAGGGCATCCGCCCAGTGTCCCAGAGCGTGCTCAGACGGGCACGTTGAGGCGCAGCACGTAGCCCTCGTCGACGGAACCGGTCAGCGTGGCCATCTGCAGCGAGTGGCCGTCGGAGAACACGTTGTCGGTGTCGAGGCTGACCTCGGCGAAGTTGCGCACGCTGGACTCGTAGCCCTCCGCGGTGCCGTACACCTCCTCGCAGACGTCCGCCGGGAAGGCGATCTGGGAGGTGCGCAGCTTGCCGCTCGCGCTCGTGGCGTCGTCGACGGTCGGGTAGACCTCGAAGTGCAGGTGGGGCCACCGACCGGCGTACGTCGCCGGGAAGATGCTGGTGAAGGCGAGCGAGCCGTCGGCCGCCGCGACCTGCACCCCGCGCAGGTAGTTCTCGCCCTCGATGCCCGAGGAGTAGAGCGAGTAGTTCCCGTCACGGTCGCAGTGCCACAGGTAGACGGCTGCCCCCTCGTACGGCGTGATGCCGTCGGCGCCGTTGTCGTAGACCGTCAGCTCGATGCGCAGCGGCACGCCCTCGGCCACCCCGGAGGCGTCGCCGAAGCTCGTGGTGATGTCCTCGCGCACGATGCCCGACGCGGTGAGCACGTTCACCCCGTTGCTGCCGTCCGCCGGGTAGGGACCGTTCGTCTCCTCGGGGATGTCGCCGTCGTCCAGGCCCTCCTGGCTGACGCCTCCTCCCCCGCCACCCGCCCCGCCCGCCGGCGGGGCGCCGCCGGGGCCACCCGCCGTACCGGCGCCGGCAGCGCTGCTCGCGGCGCCCGACGCGGACGAGCCCGAGGTCGCCGCCTCGCCCCCGCACCCGACGAGGGCGACGGCGCTGATGCCGCCGAGCAGGCCAAGCACGCCGCGGCGGGCCATCCGACGCCCGACCATGCCGGCGTCCTGCATGACGGGCAGGTCGTGGGCGAGGCCCTCGCGGTGCTCGTCGTGGTCGTGGGGGCCGTGCGGGGCGGGGGTCATCGGGGCTCCTCGGGAAAGGCGGATGGGTGCCGGCGCGTTCGCCGACACCCATCCGATCCCGCGGTGCTGTGGGCGCCCTGTGGACGCCCTGTCCTGGACGTCAGGAGGTGTAGAGACCCTCGATGACGCTCTTGTTGTTGGCCTCCACGACCGGGCGCTTGACCTTGAGCGACGGCGTGAGCTCGCCGGCCTCGATCGTCAGGTCGTGGTCGAGCACCTCGTAGCGCTTGACCGTCTCCCAGCGGTTGAGGCGGGCGTTGAGCTGCTCGACGTACCCCGCGACCAGCTGCTGCATCCCCTCGGAGCGGACCACCTCGGCGTACGGCTTGCCCTCCATCCCGTTCTGCGCGGCCCAGCCGTCGACCTGGTCGGGGTCGAGGGTGATGAGGGCGACCACGTAGTTGCGGTTGTTGCCGACGACGAGGAACTGGCTGGCGTAGGGGCACAGCGCCTTGAACTGCGACTCGATCGCCGACGGCGCGATGTACTTGCCGCCGGAGGTCTTGAACAGGTCCTTCTTGCGGTCGGTGATCTTGAGGAACCCGTCTTGGTCGAGCTCGCCGATGTCGCCGGTGTGCAGCCAGCCGTCGGCGTCCAGCGCCTCGGCCGTCTTGTCGGGCAGGTTGTGGTAGCCCTGCATGACGTTCGGGCCCTTGATCAGGACCTCGCCGTCCTCGGCGATCTTGACCTCGCCGCCCGGGAAGACGTGGCCCACGGTGCCGAACTTGTTCTGCTCGGGGTGGTTGACGAACGCGCCCGCCGCGGTCTCGGTGAGGCCGTAGCCCTCGAGCACGAGGATGCCGGCGGCGTTGAACCACTCCGCCACCTCGCTGTTGAGCGCGGCCGAGCCCGAGATGAAGAAGCGCACCCGGCCGCCGAAGCGGTCCCGCACCTTCGAGAAGACGAGCCGGTCGAACAGGCGGTGCTGCACCTTCATGCCCACCGGCACGGAGCGACCGTCGCGCTTGCGGCGCTCGACCTCGAGGCCGACCTCGAACGCCTTCTTGAAGATCTTCTCCTTGGCCCCGCCCTCGGCGGCCTGCATGGTGACGATCTTGCCGTGCGCCTTCTCGAAGATGCGCGGCGCGGCGCCCATGAACGTCGGCTTGACGACGCCCAGGTTGTCGACGATGCGCTCCACGCGGCCGTCGATCGCGGTGGCGAAGCCGCAGGCCAGCTGCGTGCTCAGCAGCACCTTGCCGAACGAGTGCGCCATGGGCAGCCACAGGAACTGCAGGTCGGTCTCGTCGAGGATGCCCTGGCTGCGGATCGCCTCGCCCTCGTAGACCCACGCCCGGTGCTGCAGGCGCACGCCCTTGGGGCGGCCCGTGGTGCCGGAGGTGTAGATGAGGGTGGCGAGGGCCTCGGGCTCGATCGAGTCCGCGACCTTCCGCACGGCGTCGGGCGTCTCGGCCAGCAGGGCGTCGCCGAGCACGGCCAGGTCGTCCAGCCCGATGACCCAGTCGCCGTCCGTCGTGCCCGCGAAGGTGACGACCTTGGAGACGCTGGGGATCTGCTCGCGGTGGGCCCGCAGCTTCGCGACCTGCTCGTCGTCCTCGGCGAAGACGACCTGGCACTCGGCGTCGGCCACGATGTACGCCGTGTCGTCCGCGTTGGTGGTCGGGTAGACGGTGGTGGTGGCGCCGCCGGCACACATGACGGCGAGGTCGGCGAGCACCCACTCGTAGCGGGTCGCCGACGCGATGCCCACCCGCTCCTCGGCCCCGAGCCCGAGCGAGAGCAGGCCGGCGGCCATGCGGTTGACGCGGTCGCCCACCTGGCGCCACGTGACGGAGTCCCAGCCGTCGTCGCCGGCGTTCGGGAAGCGGTAGGCCTCGCGGTCACCGGACTGCTCGACGCGGTCGAGGAACTGGACCGCCACGTTGCGCGGCATGCGCTCGATGAAGGAGGCGTCGTGGTTGATCGGCATTGCGTGCGTACCTGCTTTCTCGGGGCCGTGCCCTCGGTCGCGGGCCCGGAGGGGTTGCCTCCGTAACCTAGATCACGTCACTACCCCGCGGTAGCCGAACCCCCGACCCGACCACCACTTTCCACTTGCACAACCGGAAAGTGATGCCTATGGTTTCCAGCATGGAAAGCAACGAGCTCCGCACCAGCCTGCGCGACCTCGAGCGCGCGGAGGCCGCCCCCTACGTCGACTTCCCGCCCACCCCGTGGTGGTACTTCCTCGCCGTCCCCGCCTGGGCGGCGGCGATGACCACCGCCGTGCACCTCGCCCTCGTCGAGGACGTCTCGAGCTGGTGGCTCACGCTCGCACTGGTCGCCCTGGCCCTGCTCGTGGGCGCGTTCGTGGGCTGGTACGGCCGCTACCACGGCGCGGTCCCGTCGCTGCGGGGCAGCAAGCCCCGGGAGATCCGGACGGCCTACCGGCAGTACGCCATGGGTGCCGTCCTCGTGCTCCTCGCGATCGGCGTCGCGGTCGCGACCCTCCCCTGGTGGGGCAGCGCGGCCGTCGCGTTCGTCGCCGTGGGCGCGGGGATCGGGATCTACGAGGTCGCCTACTCGCGCGCCGCCGCGGCGGCGCGGGAGCGCCTCGCGTGAGCCCCGGTGCCCTCGGCGACCTCGACCCCGTCATCCACGCGCCCAAGCGCCTGGCCGCCGTGGCGGTGCTGTTCTCCTCCGACCAGGTGAGCTTCCAGTTCCTCAAGGAGCACCTCGGCGTCGCCGACGCCGACCTGTCCAAGCAGATGTCCGCGCTCGAGGCGGCGGGCTACGTGAAGGTCCACAAGACCGGCCGCGGGCGCGGGTCGAGCACGACGTACGCCCTCACCCGGGACGGTCGCGCCGCCTACCGGCGCCACCGGGCGGCGCTCCGGGCGCTGCTGGGCGAGGACGGGACGGCCCCGGGGGCGGACTAGTCCTGCACCGCCTTGGCGATGGTCACGGCGCGCGTGACCCGCTCGCGGTCGCCCGCGTGGCGGTGCGCGTCGAGGACGCTGCGCACCACCGCCCAGTCGCGGGCCCGGTGCTCGTCGAGCCCGGCGACGTCGACGAGGGTGTGGAAGCGCCGCCGGATCCCGTCGCGCACCGAGTCGCCGGGCACCGCGCCGTACTGCTCGAAGTCGTGGCGCAGCGCGGGCTCCGGCTCGAAGTGCGGGTCCCCCGACAGCGGCTCGGGGTCGATGGCCAGCCAGCCGCGGTCGGCCGAGCGCAGGACGTTGCCGGGGTGGAGGTCGCCGTGGAGGGTGGTGCCCGTGCTCGCCGGGTCGGCGCCCAGGTCGCGGGCCAGCGCCAGGCACTGCTCGACCAGCCGGCGCGGGACCGGGACCGAGCGGGCGTCGCGGGCGAGCGCCGCGGCGCGCTCCCCGACGTACGACGCGAGCGTGCGCAGCTGCGGCGGCGCGGGCCGGTGCAGCTGTCCGTAGAGGCCGCCGAGCACCTCGCAGGCCTCCACGTCCCACAGGTCGGTGAGCACGTCGGGGCCGGCCCGCTCCAGCAGCAGGGCCCGCCGCCCGGGGTCGGCCCGCAGCAGCCGCACGGCCCCGCGCCCGGCCCAGCGCTGCAGCACCAGGTGCTCGTGCTCGGACGCGTCGTCGGGGAACCCGAGCTTGAGGACGGCCGGCTCCCGGCGCGTCGTGCGCGCGGGCACGACCAGCGCGTCCGCGCCGTGCGTCGCGGGCCCGTCGACGACGAGCTCCCAGGCCTCCAGCACCTCCGCCGCGCGGCGCGGGAGGAGGTCGAGCCACGCGGCGCGCTCCTCCCCGGCGGCGCGCTGCGCCGCGAGCCCGGCGGGCAGCGCGACCGGGGTCACCGGGCGCCCGGCTGGTCGGCGAGGTAGCGCCCCGGGGTCGTGCCCGTCACCGACCGGAAGTCGCGGGTGAAGTGCGCCTGGTCGGTGTAGCCCAGGTCGGCGGCCACCGCCGCCAGCGAGGTCGTGCCCGCCTTGAGCGCCACGACGGCGTCGTGCAGCCGCCGGCGCTGCACCAGCCACTTGGGCGACAGCCCGACCCGCTGCTCGACGAGCCGGTGCAGCGCCCGCTCCCCCAGGCCGTGCGCGGCCGCCACCTCGCTGACGCGGGTGACCTCCGGGTGGGCCTGCAGCCAGGCCACGACGTCGTTGATGAGGAGACCCTGCGGGTCGACGGGCAGGAGGGTGCGCAGCCGGCGCTCGTACGCCGCGATCGCCGCCCGGTGGCCGCCCTCGGCGGTGGGGTCGGGCTCGACGGCCGCCCGGACCTCCGCGGTCAGCGCCGCACCGTCGAGGGTGGCGAGCTGCGCGAGGTCGCACCACCCGTCGACGAGCTCGCCGACCGGGCGGCCCAGCACGAGCCGACCGGCGGCGGGCCGCAGCATCACGCCGACGGCGTACCCGTCCCCCTCCAGCACCACCGTCGACAGGCCGCGGGAGACGCCGTAGCACCGGGCGTAGGTGCCGCTGACCACGAGCAGGCACACGGGGTGCTGCAGCGTGCTCTGCGTCGACGGCTCGCGCAGCGACCAGACGGGGATCCAGTACCGGTCCACCAGGTCGACGAGGTCGGGCGAGGGCAGGTAGCGGTGGATGGGCGGCGTCGGCCGGCTCACGCCCGTCAGGTGGGCGCGGTCGATGGGCGTCACGTGCTCCCCGCCACTCCCGACCCCGCCGGCGCCGCCGTCCACGTGTCCGATTATCACAAGCGACGCCGCGCGGCGGGCCCTAGCGTCGCGCCCATGAGCTCCCCGACCGCCGCCCTGCACCCCACCGCCGCCTACTACCGCGACCAGTCCGCCCGCTTCGCCGCCGTGCTCGACGGCGTCGCCGCCGCCGGCGGGCGCTGGGACGCGCCCACCCCCTGCGAGGGCTGGACGGTGCGCGACGTCGTCGCCCACGTCGTCGACACGGAGCGGGAGTTCCTCGAGCGCCACGACCTGGCGGGCGACCTGCCCGCGGTCGCCGTCCCGGGTGACGGGGCCGGTGACGGGACGGGTGACCCGGCCGCCGCGTGGCGCACCTGGTCGGCCGCGGTGCTCGGCGTGCTGACCGCGGACGGGGTCGCCCAGCGGCCCTTCGACGGGTACTTCGGGCCGACGACCATCGGGGAGACGCTCCGCGACTTCTACGCGTGGGACTTGGTCGTCCACGGGTGGGACGTGGCGCGGGCCACCGGGCAGGACTACCCGATCAGCGACGCCGAGGCCCGCGAGGTGGGCGCCCGGGCCGACGGGTGGGGCGACGCGCTCTACTCCCCCGGCGTCTGCGCGGGGCCCGTGGCCGTCGGCGACGACGCCAGCGAGGCCGAGCGCCTGCTGGCGCGGCTGGGCCGCAACCCGTACTGGACGGCGCCCTGAGCGGGACCGGCTCCCGGGCCCGCCGTGGAGCGCGTCCTCAGAGCTCGGCGGGGTCGCCGTTGCCGCCGCACACGACGACCGCCACCCGCTCGTCCGAGGCCGGCACGTAGGCGCCCGAGCGCAGTGCCGCCAGGGCCGCGGCGCCACCGGGCTCGGCGGCCAGCCGGGTCTCGGCCCACAGCCACGAGCGCGCCTCGCGGATCGCGTCCTCGGTGACGAGCACCGACGTGGCGTCCCGCAGGGCCGCGAACCCGATCTCGCCGATGCGCGAGGCGCCGAGCGAGTCCGCGCCGAGACCGGAGGGGGTCACGTCGACCGGCTCGCCGGCGGCGAGCGCGGCGTGCAGGGTCGGGCAGCCGACGGGCTCGACGGCGACGACGCGGGTCGTCGTACCGGCGAACCAGGCGGCGACGCCGCCGGCCAGCCCGCCGCCACCGACGGCCACGAGCACCGTGTCGAGGCGGTCGCCGACGGCGCCGTCGGCCACCTGCTGCTCCAGCTCGCGGGCCAGCGTCCCCTGCCCGGTCACGGTGAGGGGCGCGTCGTACGCGTGGAGGGCGAGGGCGCCGGGGGCCGACGCGGCCTCGAGGCTGGCGGCGTAGGCCTCGGCGTACGTCGTGCCGACGAGGTGGACGTGCGCCCCACGGGCCCGCAGGCCCGCGACCTTGACGGCCGGGTCGGTGGCGGGCACGAACACCTCGGCCGGGATGCCGAGGGTGGCGCCGACGTGGGCGACGGCGAGACCGTGGTTCCCGCCGGAGGCCGCGACGAGCCGTGCGGGCGGCTCCGGGGCGGCGAGGACGCTCGCGAAGGCACCGCGTGGCTTGAACGAGCCCGCGTGCTGCAGCAGCTCGAGCTTGAGCGTCACGAGCTGCCCGTCGACGTCCACGTCGAGGACGGGGGTGCGCCGCACGTACGGCGCGATCGCCGCCGCGGCCTCCTCGACCCGGGCGCGGGTCGGGACGACCGTGCTCACTTCTTCGGCTTCTCCGCCGCCTGGGTGGTCGACAGGGCCGCCACGAACGCCTCCTGGGGGACCTCCACGCGACCGACCATCTTCATGCGCTTCTTGCCCTCCTTCTGCTTCTCCAGCAGCTTGCGCTTGCGGCTGATGTCGCCGCCGTAGCACTTGGCGAGCACGTCCTTGCGGATCGCGCGGATGTTCTCGCGGGCGATCACCCGGGCGCCGATGGCGGCCTGGATGGGCACCTCGAACTGCTGGCGCGGGATGAGCTCCTTGAGCTTGCCGGCCATCATCACGCCGTACCCGTACGCCGCGTCGCGGTGCACGATGGCGGAGAAGGCGTCGACCGGCTCACCCTGCAGCAGGATGTCGACCTTGACGAGGTCGGCGGTCTGGTCGCCGGAGCGCTCGTAGTTCAGCGAGGCGTAGCCCTTGGTCTTCGACTTCAGCTGGTCGAAGAAGTCGAAGGCGATCTCGCCCATCGGCAGCGTGTAGCGCATCTCCACGCGGTCCTCGGACAGGTAGTCCATGCCGAGGAGGGTGCCGCGCTTGGCCTGGCAGAGCTCCATGATCGTGCCGATGTAGTCGGCCGGGGCGAGGATCGTGGCGGACACGACGGGCTCGCGGACCTCGTGGATCTTGCCGTCGGGGTACTCGCTGGGGTTGGTGACCGTCAGCTGCGTGCCGTCCTCCATCACGACCTCGTAGACCACGTTGGGCGCGGTCGAGATGAGGTCGAGGTTGAACTCCCGCTCGAGCCGCTCGCGGGTGATCTCCATGTGGAGCAGGCCCAGGAAGCCGCAGCGGAAGCCGAAGCCGAGCGCCCCGGACGTCTCCGGCTCGTAGGTCAGCGAGGCGTCGTTCAGCTGCAGCTTCTCCAGCGCGTCGCGCAGCTCGGGGTACTGGTCGCCGTCGATCGGGTAGAGCCCGGCGTAGACCATCGGGGTGGGGTGTGCGTAGCCGCCGAGCGGGTCGCTGGCCCCGTGGTGCTGGCTGGTGACGGTGTCGCCGACGCGGGACTGGCGGACGTCCTTCACGCCGGTGATGAGGTAGCCGGTCTCGCCGACGCCGAGCTCGCCGGCCTTGAGCGGCTCGGGGCTGATCACGCCGACCTCGAGCATCTCGTGCACGGCGCCGCTCGACATCATCTTGATGCGGTCCCGGTGCTTCAGCGAGCCGTCGACCACCCGCACGTAGGTGACGACGCCGCGGTAGGTGTCGTAGACGGAGTCGAAGATGAGCGCCCGGGCCGGCGCGTCGGCGTCGCCGACGGGGGCAGGGACCTGGCGGACGATCTCGTTGAGCAGCGCCTCCACGCCCACACCGGTCTTGGCGGAGGTCAGCAGCACGTCCTCCGGCTCGCACCCGACGAGGTTCGCCAGCTCGAGGGCGTACTTCTCGACGTTGGCCGACGGCAGGTCGATCTTGTTGAGCACCGGGATGATCTGCAGGTCGGCGCCCATGGCCAGGTAGAGGTTCGCGAGGGTCTGCGCCTCGATCCCCTGCGCCGCGTCGACCAGCAGGATCGCCGCTTCGCAGGCCTCCAGCGAGCGGGAGACCTCGTAGGTGAAGTCGACGTGCCCAGGGGTGTCGATCATGTTGAGCACGTAGGTGCCGGGCCCGGCGTCGATGCCGTGCTCCTGCGCCGCCTCCTCGGTGACCGTCCAGGGCATGCGCACGGCCTGCGACTTGATGGTGATGCCGCGCTCGCGCTCGATGTCCATCCGGTCGAGGTACTGCGCCTTGGCCTCGCGCTCGCCGACGACACCGGTCAGCTGCAGCATCCGGTCGGCGAGGGTCGACTTGCCGTGGTCGATGTGCGCGATGATGCAGAAGTTGCGGATGATCGCGGGGTCGGTGCGCCCCGGCTGGGGCACGGCGGACGCAGGCGTAGCAGGCACCGACCGATCCTCCCATCCCGCAGCGGTGGCGGCACAACCGGCGCTCGGGGCCGGCGCCCGGGTCACCGATTTGAGGCGGCCGCCGTCGCGCTGGTAGTTTCTCCCCTCGCGTGTCTGGCTGCTCCTGCCCTCAGGGGGTGAGCGCCGGCCGCCCCCGTACGACGCACCCGACGACGAGCACCGAAGGCAGAGGCGCACAGTGGCCAACATCAAGTCCCAGATCAAGCGTAACCGACAGAACGAGCTGCGCCACGAGCGCAACAAGTCGGTCAAGTCCGCCCTGAAGACCGCGGTCCGCAAGTTCCGCGAGGCGGCCGACGCCGGCGACAAGGACCAGGCCGTCCAGCTGGGCCGCGACGCCGCCCGCAAGCTCGACAAGGCCGCGTCCAAGGGCGTCATCCACGCCAACCAGGCCGCGAACCGCAAGTCGGCCATCGCGAAGCGCTCCGCCTCCCTCTGACCTGCTGCGAGCCGGCGCACCGCGCCGCTCGACGTCGTCGTACGCACAGGGCGTCGACCCCTCCGGGGGTCGGCGCCCTTCGGCGTGCCCGGCCCGGACGCCCCGGCGAACCTAGCGACCACGCAGGTCGGCGACGGTGAGCACGAGCCGCTCGAGCGTGTACGACGCGTCGCCCCCGGCGCCCTTCACGTCGGCGTCGGCCGAGGCCACGGCGCGGATCGCGGCGCGCAGCGCCTCGTCGTCCCAGCCGCGGGCCTGCTCGCGCAGCGTGCGCAGCTTCCACGGCGGCACGCCGACCTCGCGCGCGAGGTCCGCCTCGCGCAGGCCGCGGGGCGCGGAGCGGAAGCGGGCCAGCCCGCGCGCGCCGGCCGCGAACGCCGACGTGACGAGCACCGGCGCGGTGCCCGTGTCCATCGCCCAGCGCAGCTCCTCCAGCGCCTTGGCGCGGCGCCCGCCGTACGCGTGGTCGGCCACCGCGAACGAGGTGGCCTCGGCCCGGCCGCCGAAGTAGCGGCCCACCTTCTCCGCGTCGATGCGCTGGCCCGCGAAGTCGCTGACGAGCTGGCCGGCGGCGGCGCTGAGCGCCCGCAGGTCGTTGCCGACCGCCTGCACCAGCGCCTCGGCCGCCGGCTCGTCGATGGAGCCCCCCGCGGCGCGCACCTCGCCGGCGACGTAGCGCGGCAGCTCGTGGGCGCGCAGCTCGGCCGACTTCACCTCGGTGACCGTCGCGAGCTTGCGCAGCTTCGTCAGCGTGCCGCTGCCCTTCGGCCCGCCGGAGTGCACGAGCACGATGGCCACGTCCTCGGCCGGGGACGCCGCGTAGGACAGCAGCCCGTCGACGGACTCGTCGGGCAGGTTCTCCAGCGCCCGCACGACGACGCAGCGGGTGGTGGAGAACAGCGAGGGCGCGGCGAGCTCGCCGAGCGTGCCCATCGTCAGCTCGGAGGCCGCGCACTCCGACAGCTCCGCCTCCGCGTCGTGACCGCGCACCGCGGCCCGCACGGCGACGACCGTGCGCTCGTTGAGGAACTCCTCCTTGCCCGTGACCAGCACGATGCGCCCGAGCACGTCGGCGGCCGAGGGCGCCGAGGTCGAGGCAGGGGCGGAGGACCGGGACCGCGGGGGCATGGCGGCAGCCTGCCACAGCGCGCCGACGGTCCCGGAACCGTCCTCACCGCACCCGTCACCCCCGCCGGGACGTCGTCGCGAGGCCCGCGCCGTCGAGGGTCACGGCGAGGTCGCCGAGCAGGTCCGTGCGCAGCACGCGGGCCCCCGCGCCCTCCAGCGCGTGCAGGACCGCCGGGGCCGGGTGGCCGTAGGTGTTGTCGGCGCCGACGCTCACCAGGGCAACCTCCGGGCGCACCGACGTCAGCAGCCCCAGGTGCTGGTGGGGGCTGCCGTGGTGCGGCACCTTCAGCACGTCCACGTCGAGTCCGCGACCCCCGTCGCGCGCCTCCAGCAGACGTAGCAGCCGCCGTTGGGCGGGCGGCTCGACGTCCCCGGTGAGCAGCACGCGCACCCCTCGGACCTCCGCGAGCAGCACGAGGCTCGCGTCGTTGACCCCGTCGCCCTCCTCCCCCTCCCCCGGCCCGTCCCCGCCGTCGGTCCGCACCGCGCCCGGCGCGGGCCACAGCACCTCCAGGCGCACGTCGCCGACGGTCCGCACGCTGCCGTGGGCCGGTACGGCGACCGCGGCGCCCCGGGCGGCGGCGAGCCGGCGTACCTCGTCGGCCCCCGCTGCGGGCGACGCCAGGGGGCTGACGTCGACCGCGCCCACCGCACGGTCGGCGAGCACGCCCGCGACCCCGCCGGCGTGGTCGTCGTGGAAGTGGGTGACGACGAGGAGCGGCACGGCCCTCACCCCGAGGTCGTCGAGGCAGGCGTCGACCGCCGCGGCGTCGCCGCCGGCGTCGACCACCACCGCCTCCGCCGGGCCCGATCGCAGCGCGAGAGCGTCGCCCTGGCCGACGTCGCAGGCGACCACCACCCATTCGCCGGGCGGCCAGCCCGGCGTCGGCGGGCGCACCAGCACCACGAGGCCGACCACCGCGCAGGTCGCGGCGACCACCCGGCGTCGGCGCAGGGCGTGCGGGACCACGGGCACCGCAGCCACGCAGAGCGCGGCCAGCAGCACGACCGCGCCGGCCGAGCTGCCCCACGGCACCGCGGCGGCGGGTAGGTCGGCGCCGGCGCGCGCGACCGCGATGACCCACCCGACGCACCAGGCCGCGACGGTGCCCGGCACCCGGGCGAGGGGCGGGGCGACGAGGCCCACCAGGCCGCCGGCCAGGCCGAGCACCGTCGCGGGCCCGACGACGGGGGCGACGAGCACGTTGGCGAGCACCGCCACGAGGCTGACCTCGCCCGAGATGCCCGCCACCAGCGGCGTGCAGGCGAGCTGGGCGGCGGCGGGCACGGCGACGGCCTCGGCCACCCAGCGCGGCAGCCAGGTCGCGAGGGCGTCACGCCACGCGGGGGCCAGGAGGAGGATGCCCGCGGTGGCGAGCACCGACAGCGCGAACCCCGCCGTCAGCGCCAGCCACGGCTGCACGAGCAGGAGCGCGACCACGGCGACCCCCAGGCTGCGGGTGCCGCGCTGCAGGCCGTTGCGCCCCAGGCCGATGAGGGCGACCGTGCCCATCGCCGCCGCCCGCACGACGCTCGGCTCCGTGCGCGCCAGCAGCGCGAAGCCGACGATGCCGAGCACGGCCACGACCACCTGGCCCCGGCCGCGCACCCCCACCCAGCGGCCGAGCACCAGCAGGAAGCCGACGATGAGGGTCAGGTTGGTGCCCGAGACCGCGAGCAGGTGGGTGAGACCGGTCGTGGCGAAGTCGTCCGCCAGCGCAGGATCCAGGCCGGCGTCGTCGCCCACCACCAGCGACGGCACCAGCACCGCCTGCTCCGGCGGCCGGTGCGCGACGCTGGCACGTAGGGCCCGCCGGACGGCAGCCGCACCGTCCCACCACGCGTCGGGCGCCCGGCGCACCTCCGGGTCGCCGCGGGCCTGCAGCACGGCGGCGAGGTCACCGCCGTCCGGCTCCGCGAGACGACCGGCCACCGCGAGTCGCGAGCCCAGCTCGACCCGTTCCCACGCGGGCGGGGCGATGACGAGCACGGACGCGGCCACCGCGTGGGTGCGGCCCCGGCCGGTCACCTCGTCCAGACGGCCCCGCAGCACGACGTAGTCGCTGAACCGCCCCTGGCGCAGCCGGGGGTCGCCCGTCACCACCAGCTCGCCGCGGACGCTGGCGCGCTCGGCCGCCAGGTCGGCCACCGGGCCCGTCCCGGCGTCGACCCGGTGGACGGTCGCCACGACGCACGCCACCACCGCGACGCCGAGCAGCGCTCCGGCGGTGCGGACGGCGGCCCCGCGGTCGGCCCCGCGGTCGGCCCCGCGCCGGGACCCGCGTCGTGCCAGCAGGGCCGTCGTCAGCGCGACCAGCAGGCCGAGGGCCGCCAGGGCGAGCACGGTGCGCCCGCCGGGGAGGAGCAGGCCGACCAACGCCCCCACCCACGCGGCGAGGCCCAGCGCGGGGGCCCGCAAGTCGGGCGGCGCCGGCGCCGCGCCGCCGTGGCCGTCCGGCGCACCGTGACCGCCGTGGACACCGTGGCCGTCGCGGGGGTCCACCCCCTAGACCGTGACGAGTGGGGCGAGGCGGGCCAAGGTGGCCTCTCCGATCCCGTCGACCTCGACGAGCTCGTCGACGGAGGTGAAGCCGCCGTTGCTCGCGCGCCACTCGACGATCGCCTGCGCGGTGACCGGCCCGACGCCGGGCAGCGTGTCGAGGGCCGCCTCGTCGGCGGTGTTGAGGTTCACCAGCCCGCCCGCGCCCGGCGCGCCGGGCGCTCCCCCGGCTCCCCCGGCTGCCCCGCCACCCGGCTGCGCGCCGGTGGGGGCGGGGACGCCCTCCACCCCGACCAGCACCTGCTCGCCGTCGACGAGGAGCCGCGCCAGGTTCACCCCGGTGAGGTCGACGTCGGGCGGGGCCCCTCCGGCCGCCTCGACGGCGTCGGCGACGCGGGAACCCACCGGCAGCACCACGATCCCCGGGCGCGCGACCCGGCCGGCGACGTGCACCACCAGCTCGCCCGTCGCCGCGCCCGTCGTACCGGGGGCGGTGGGGTCCGCCGTGCCGGCGCCACCGGAGGCCGTGCCCGCGGGCGCTGTCGCCGCGGCACCCTCGGCCGGCGCCATCGGGGTGCCGGCCACCTCGGTGGTCGCGGCCCGCGGCGCGGCCACCTCGGTCGGACGCGAGGCGAGCACCCACCAGGCCAGGACGGCGAGCGCCACGGCCGCGACGACGGCGAGCACCGCCACCTGCGCCGGACCCACCGCCACCCGTCCCCGCAGCCCGTCGGGCACGGCGAGGACCCGCGGCACGCCCACGACGGGCACCGAGGCACCCGCCCGCGCCGCGTGCCGCCCGGGCACGGGCAACGCCGGGGGCCCGGCGTCACCGGGCTCCGGGTCCTCCTCGTCGGGCACCACCACGGCGCCCATCCGGTCCCAGCGGCCGGCGCTGATCCGGGTGTGGTCGTCGAGCAGCGCCACCGGCTGGAGCCGGGACCGCAGCACCTCGGGGTCGAGCTCGGGTCGTCGCACGCGCATGGGGCGACGCTAGGAAGCGGCCCGACCTGGCGCAGCGGGGCGACGCCGATCTGGGGAGGAGCGAGCCCGTGCGGCGCCCTGGGGACGAACGGTGGCTCAGGCGGGGTCGGTGCGAGGGGCCACGCAGACCGCGACCGTGCCCGGCCCGGCGTGCACGCCCAGCACGGCGCTCAGCTCGCCGCACCGCACGGGCCGGTCCTCGAGCTGCTCCGCCAGGCGCTCCGCCAGTTGCTCGGCCAGGCTGCCCGCCGGCTCGGGGTTCGCGAGGTGGGCGACGCCGACGTCCACCGGGCGGTCACCGGCCGCCTCGACCGCCAGGTCCGCCAGGCGGGCCAGCGCCTTCGAGGCGGTGCGCACCTTCTCCCGGCTCGCCACGGTGCCGTCGGCGATCGTGAGGATCGGCTTGACGGCCAGCACCCCGCCGAGCAGGGCGGCGGCGGCGCCGACCCGGCCGCCGCGGCGCAGGAACTCCAGCGTGTGCACGTAGAACAGCGACGTCGCCGCGTCCGCGCGCTCGCGGGCCGCCGCGGCGGCCTGCTCGATGCTCGCGCCGGCCCGGAGGCGCGCGACGGCGGTCTCCACGGCGTACCCCGTCGCCGGTCCCACCTGGCGGGTGTCGACGGTGACGACCCGCAGGTCGACCTGACGACCGGCCAGCACCGCCGACTCGTGGGTGCCGCTCACGGCGCCGGAGAGGTGGACGGACAGCACGGCGTCGTACCCCTGCGCGGCGAGGTCGCGGTAGACCTGCGCCAGCACCGCGGGGCCGGGGCGCGACGTGCTGACCGACGCCCGCGCCCGCAGCGCCTCCGCGACGCGGCCGGCGTCGTAGCCCTCCGCGCCCTCGTCGTGCACCTCGTCGTCGACCACCACCTGCAGCGGTACGACGGTCACGTCCAGCTCGCGCGCCGTGGCCAGGTCGAGCTGGGCGGTGGAGTCGGTGACGACCGCGACCCGCGGGCCACCGGCCGGCCCACCGGTCGACCCGCCGCTCCGCTCCTCCGCGTCGCTCATCGCCACGGCCTCAGCCGACGACCAGGTTGACGAGCTTCGGGGCCCGCACGATCACCTTGCGCACCGACTTGTCGCCGATCGCGGCCACGACCGCAGGGTCCGCGAGCGCCGCGGCCTCCAGGTCGGCCTCGCTGACGTCGGGCGCGACCTCCAGGCGGGCCTTGACCTTGCCCTGCACCTGCACGACCGCGGTGACCGACTCCTCGACGAGCAGCGCCTCGTCGACCGCGGGCCAGCCGGCGCGGGCCACGGTGGGCTCGTGACCCAGGCGCTCCCACATCTCCTCGGCCGTGTACGGCGCGACGAGCGACAGCAGGACCGCCACGGCCTCGGCGGCTTCGCGCACGGCGGGGTCGGCCGGGCCGCAGCCGGAGTCGATCGCCTTGCGGGTGGCGTTGACGAGCTCCATCGTGCGGGCCACGACGACGTTGAAGCGCATGCCCTCCAGCAGCGCCTCCGTCTCGTGCAGCGTGCGGTGGGTGACGCGGCGCAGCGCGACGTCGCCCCGAGCGGGGTCGGTGCCCGGCTCCGAGGTCACGTCGCCGGCCAGGCGCCAGGCGCGCGCCAGGAACTTCAGCGAGCCCGACGGCGAGACGTCGGCCCAGTCGATGTTGTCCTCCGGCGGGCCGGCGAAGACCAGCGTCAGGCGCACGGCGTCGACGCCGAACTCGTCGAGCTGCTCGCCCAGGTTGACGCCGTTGCCGAGCGACTTGCTCATCTTCTTGCCCTGGTTGATGACCACGCCCTGGTTGAGCAGCGAGGTGAAGGGCTCGGTGAAGTCGAGCAGGCCCATGTCGTGCAGGACCTTCGTGAAGAACCGGCTGTAGAGCAGGTGCAGCACCGCGTGCTCGACGCCGCCGACGTACTGGTCCACCGGGCCCCAGCGCTTCAGGTCCGCGGGGTCGAAGGCGCCGTCGGTGAAGCCCGGCGAGCAGTAGCGCAGGTAGTACCAGGACGAGTCGACGAACGTGTCCATCGTGTCGGTGTCCCGCTCGCCCGGGCCGCCGCAGGCCGGGCAGGGCACCTCGACCCAGTCGCGGGCCGCCGCCAGCGGCGAGGAGCCCTTCGGCTTGAGGTCGGCTCCCTTGAGGTCGGGCAGCACGACCGGCAGCTGGTCGTCCGGCACCGGCACCTCGCCGCAGTCGGGGCAGTGCACGATCGGGATGGGCGCGCCCCAGAACCGCTGGCGGCTGAGCAGCCAGTCGCGCAGGCGGAAGTTGACGGCACCGCGACCGGTGCCGTCGGCCTCCAGCCGCTCGAGGATGGTGCGGATGCCGGCCGCCTTGTCGCTCAGCCCGTCGAGCGGCCCGGAGCTGACGTAGGTGCCGTCGCCGGTGGTGGCCACGAAGGTCTCCGCCGGGTCGTCGGCCCCGGTGTCGATGACGCGGCGCACGGGCAGGCCCATCGCCTTCGCGAAGTCGAGGTCGCGCTGGTCGTGGGCCGGCACGCCCATGACCGCGCCCGTGCCGTAGTCGGCCAGCACGTAGTCCGAGGCCCAGACGTCGAGCTGCTCGCCGTTGACCGGGTTGGTCACGGTGATGCCCAGCGGCACGCCCGTCTTGGGGCGGTCGGTGGCGAGCCGGTCGATGTCGGAGGCCTTGCGGGTCTCCTCCAGGTACGCCGCGAGCGCGTCCGCCTGCTCCGGGGCGACGACCTCGGCGGCCAGCTTCGCGTCGGCCGCGACGACCATGAACGTCGCGCCGAACAGCGTGTCGGGCCGGGTCGTGTAGACGGTGACGACGCGCGTCGTGCCGTCCGCGAGGTGCAGGTCGAAGTCGACGTGCGCGCCCTCGGAGCGTCCGATCCAGTTGCGCTGCAGGGTCAGCACCCGCTCGGGCCAGCGGCCCTCCAGCTGGGTCATGTCGTCGAGCAGGCGCTGCGCGTACTCGGTGACCCGGAAGTACCACTGCGTCAGCTCGCGCTTGGTCACGACGGCGCCGCAGCGCTCGCAGGCGCCGTCGACGACCTGCTCGTTGGCCAGCACGGTCTGGTCGTTGGGGCACCAGTTGACGGGGCTGGCCTTGCGGTAGGCCAGGCCGCGCTCGCGGAAGCGCAGGAACAGCCACTGCGTCCAGCGGTAGTACTCCGGGTCGGAGGTGTGCAGGCGCCGCGACCAGTCGAAGCTGAGGCCGTACGTGCGGAACGAGCCGGCCTGGGTCTCGATGTTGGCGTAGGTGTACGTCGCGGGGTGCTCGTCGCGCTTGATGGCCGCGTTCTCCGCCGGCAGGCCGAACGAGTCCCAGCCGATGGGGTTGAGCACCTCGTACCCCCGCTGCCACCAGTAGCGGGCCAGCACGTCGTGGAGCGCCGTGACCTCGGCGTGGCCCATGTGCAGGTCGCCCGAGGGGTAGGGGAACATGGTCAGGGCGTAGCGCTTCTCCCGCTCGCCCGCGTCGACCAGCGCGTCGTCGGCACGGAAGGGGTCGAGGGCCTCCCACACCGGCAGCCACTTGGCCTGCAGTGCCGCCGGGTCGTAGGTCTCGCGCTCGTCCGCGTGCGTCTCGCTCATCTCTCGCTCTCCTCGGTGTCCCTGCTCGTCCGACTGCCGACATGAAAAAACCCCTCGCTCACGGAGGGGTTGCCGCGCGACCGGGGGGTCAGCGCGGCGGCAGGAGGAGCAGGGGGTACGTCGCCACGAGCGGCATCCTAGCGCCTGCGGCCGGTGCCGGCGTGCCGCGGGCGCCGCCCGGCGGGCGCGGCGACCCGCTCTGCAAAGTCTGTGTAAAGCAACCCGGGACGAGCCCGTGCTATGACCGCGGTCACACCTAGCGTCGACCCCCGTGAGCGAGGCGACCGGCCCCTCGTCCACGGCGATCGACCGGCCGGAGAGGTGAGACGCATGACCACAGCACCATCGGCCCCGCCCGCGGCTCCCGCGGACCAGCCCGGGATCCGCCGCGCCGTCCTGAACACCGTGCGGGGCTCGCTCGGCAACCTCGTCGAGTGGTACGACGTCTACGTCTACACGGTCTTCGCCAGCTACCTCTCCTCGAGCTTCTTCGCCGAGGGCGAGCCCAACGCGGGCATCTACACGATGGCGATCTTCGCCGTGACGTTCCTGATGCGTCCGGTCGGCTCGTGGTTCTTCGGCCGCTACGCGGACCGCCACGGCCGCCGCCCGGCGCTCGTCTTCTCCATCTCGCTGATGGCGGGCGCCTCGCTCGTCATCGCGCTCACCCCGACGGCGGAGACGATCGGCGGCGCGGCCGTCGTGGTCCTGATCCTCTGCCGGCTGCTGCAGGGCTTCGCCACCGGCGGCGAGTACGGCACGTCCGCGACGTACATGTCGGAGGCCGCGACGCCGGGCCTGCGCGGCTTCTTCTCGTCGTTCCAGTACGTCACGCTGGTCGGCGGCCACGTGCTCGCGCAGGTGACCCTCCTCGTGCAGCAGACGTTCCTGTCCGACGCGCAGATCTCCGCGTTCGGCTGGCGCATCGCGTTCGGCATCGGCGCCGTCAGCGCGGTCGTCGTGCTCGTCCTGCGCCGCAGCATGGACGAGTCGCTGCACGACGACGGCGTCGCCCGGAGGTCGGGCTCGATGGTCGAGCTGCTCACGGCGTACCCGCGCCAGCTGCTCGTGTGCTTCCTCGTCACCCTCGGCGGCACGGTCGCCTTCTACACCTACAGCGTCAACGGCCCGCTCATCGTCAAGAGCACCTACGCCGACGACCCGAGGACGGCCACCTGGATCAACCTCGCCGCGCTCGTCCTGCTGATGCTCATCCAGCCGCTCGGCGGCCTGCTGAGCGACCGCGTCGGCCGCAAGCCGCTGCTCGTGGGCTTCGGCGTCGCCGGCGTGCTGTGGACCTGGACGTTCCTGCACCTGCTGCCGCAGGTCACCACCCCGATCGCGTCGTTCCTGCTGCTGGCCGGCACCTACGTGATCCTCACCGGCTACACCTCGATCAACGCCGTGGTGAAGGCCGAGCTGTTCCCCGCGCACGTGCGGGCGCTCGGCGTGGGCGTCGGGTACGCCGTGGCGAACTCGATGTTCGGCGGCACCGCGCCGCTGATCTACGAGGCCGCGAAGGCCCGCGACGTGCTCGACGCGTTCGGCGTCTACGTCACCGTCGCGATCGGCGTCTCGCTCGTGGTCTACGTCTTCGTGCTGAAGAACCGGGCGCCCACGTTCCTCGACCGCGAGCAGGCCGGCGCCGGGCCGTCGACGCGGCCCGGCGCCGAGCGGGAGGCCGCCCCCGCCGGGCGGTGACCCGTTCCCCCGGTCCGTCGCGCACGGCGGGTGCCGCGCGCACCCGCCGTGTGCGACGCTGTGCCGCCGTCAGGGCGAGCCGCAGGAGAGGAGGCGCCCGTGCGTGCCCTCCTCGTCGAGGACGACACCGGTCTGGCCGCGGCCCTCGTCCAGGCGCTGCGTGCGCAGGGCTGGCGGGTGCTGCACGCCGCCACCGGTCGCTCGGCGCTCGAGCACCTCGACGCCGCGCTCGGCGGCGGGCCCGACGACGCAGTCGACCTCGTGCTGCTCGACATGGGCCTGCCCGACCACGACGGGCTGTGGGTCTGCCAGCAGGTGCGGGCGCGCTCCGGCGTACCCATCGTCGCCGTCACCGCCCGCCGCAGCGAGGCGGCCGTGGTCGGCGCCCTGCGCGCCGGCGTCGACGACTACGTGACGAAGCCCTACAGCCTGGCCGTCCTGCTGGCCCGCATGGAGGCGGTGCTGCGTCGCAGCCGGGGGCGCGCCGGCGAGGAGCCCGTCGCCGACCTCGGCTTCGCCCACGACCGCGCCGCCCGCGCGGTGCGGCTGCCCGACGGCACCCGCGTGGCGCTGACCGCCAAGGAGTCGGAGCTCCTCGGGGCGCTGGCCCGCACGCCGGGCGACCCCGTCACCCGGGCGGCCCTCATGGAGGAGGTCTGGGACACGACCTGGGTCGGCGCCTCGCGCACGCTCGACGTCCACGTCGCCGCGCTGCGCGCCAAGCTCGGGCCCGCGGTGCCGATCGAGACGGTCCGCGGGATCGGCTACCGGCTGGCGCCGCGGGACGGGGCACCCCCGCGGGACGACGGCGCGTGAGGCGGCGTCTGCTCGCTCTGAGCCTCAGCGTGACGGTCGCCGTGCTCGCCGCGCTGGTCGTGCCGCTGGTGGCGGCCTACGCGGAGCAGCGCGCCGTGCGCCTGCACGAGGAGCGGCTCGCCGCCGCCACCCGCTTCGCCACCCTCGCGGGCGCGCCCGGCATCGACAGCGACCCGGCGCTGCTCGCGGCCGACCTCGAGCGGTACGACGCGGTCACGACCACCACCCGCACCTTCGTCCTCGACGCCGACGGCTCCGTCCTGGCGCCCGCCGGCACCACCCTCCCGGCGGACGTGGCCGGGCTGGACGACGCCGTGCGCGACGCGCTGGCCGGCACCCCGACCTCGCCCCCGGAGCCCCTGTGGCCCTGGAACGACGACCCCGTGGTCGTGGCCACGCCGATCGGGCGGGACGCCCAGGTGCTCGGCGCGGTGCTGCTCGTGGAGCAGACCGACGACCAGCGGCGCGCCGTGGCGACCCGGATGGCCCTGGCGGCCGGCGCCGGCGCCCTCTTCGTGGCGGCGCTCGCGTGGCTCGTCGGCGTGCCGCTCGTCGGCTGGGTCGTGCGCCCCGTCGAGGAGCTCGACGAGCGCGCCCGCGACCTCGCCCGCGGCCGCACTCCCCCGGCGGGCCGGATCGAGGGGCCACCCGAGCTGCGCCGCCTCGTGGAGTCGTTCAACGCGATGGCGGCGAGCGTCGAGCACTCCCAGCGCCAGCAGCGCGAGCTCGTCGCCGACGTCTCCCACCAGCTGGCGAACCCCCTCACCGCGCTGCGGCTGCGGCTCGAGGGCATCGGAACGGACGACCCGGCGGTGGAGGCGGTGCTGGCCGAGACCGACCGCCTCGCCCGCGCCCTCGACGCGGTGATCGAGGTCAGTCGTGCGGGCGGGTTCGACCGCGTCGCGGTGCGCGTCGACGCCGCGGCCCAGGTGCGCGAGCGGATCGAGCTGTGGGCGCCCCTGTTCGGCGACCGCCTGGTGGCGCGGGTGCCCGACGGACCGCTGCCCGCGGTGCTGGAGGAGGACCTCCTCGCGACCGTGCTCGACGCGCTGCTGGACAACGCGCTGAAGTACGCCGCGGACGCGGCGGTCGAGGTGGACCTCCACCGGGACCCCGGGCACGTGGTGCTCGTCGTCCGCGACCACGGCCCCGGCGTCGACGACGCGGAGGCCGCCGCCCTGGGGCACCGCTTCCGCCGCCTGGAGCGGCACGCGGACGTCGAGGGGACCGGTCTCGGCCTGGCGATCGTGCTGCTGCGGGCGCAGGACGCGGGCGGCCGCGCGGACGTCGAGGCGGCCCACCCCGGCCTGCGGGTGCGGCTCAGGTTGCCCGTCGGTCCCGTTCGCGGAACCACTGCAGCGAGCCCGGGTGGAGCGGCACCGGCTGGGTGAAGATGCCGGCGGCGGCCGTCGGTTGCCGCACGTCCGGGACGGCGCTGCCCAGGGCGGCCTGCCGCTCGAAGACGACGGCCGTGAACCCGTGGGCCAGGTCGTCGGCGAGGTCCGGCCGGGCCACGAGGTACGTCTTCACGCTCACGGTCGCGACCGGCGCCGGCAGCCCGTAGGGCCCCGCCGGGAGCGGGCCCGCGACGTACTGAGGGCCCCAGCGCCCCACCAGGTCGCCGACCGCGTCGCCGACGTCGAGGGCGCGGAGCGGGACGCGACGACCGGCCTCGACCAGCGCCGGGATCGGGAAGCCGCTGACGAACGCGAGGGCGTCGACCTGGCCGGAGGCGAGCCGTGCCACCCCGTCCTCCAGCGCCAGGTCGACCAGCTCCACGTCGTCGGGTGCGACACCGAGGGCCTCCAGCGTGCGGGTGGCGACGACCCGGGTGCCCGAGTCGGCCTCGCCGGCGGTGACGCGTCGTCCCACGAGGTCCGCGGGCACGGCGATGTCCGCGTCGGCGCGGACCAGCACCTGCAGGAAGCTGTCGTAGAGCCGGGTCAGGGCGACGAGGTCCGCCGGCGGACCCAGCGGTGCGGTGCCGGCGATGGCCTGGGCCGCGCTGTCGCCCAGGGAGAACGCGACCTCCGCGTCACCGTCGAGCACGGCGCGGAGGTTGCCGAACGAGCCGCCGGTGGGCACCACGCCCGACGTGACCCGCGGCATCGCGCGCTCGACCTCGGCGGCCAGCGCGCGGCCGTAGCGGTCGAAGACCGCGCCGGTGTTGCCGGTCGCGATCCGTAGCCGCCCGGCCGCGTCCGCCCAGCCGGGCGCGCGGGAGCGCGAGACGGCGACACCGGTGGCGCCGAGCGCCCCGACGGCGCCGACGGCTCCTGCGAGGAGGAGGCCGCGGCGCGTCGGGGCGGTCGGCAGCAGGGGCACCGTCAGACGACGCGCTGCTTCGGCGTCGACTCGGCCACGAGCGCGGCGTCACGGGTGACGACACCGCCGAGCACCTCGTCGATCCGGGCCAGGGCGTCCTCGGGGATGGTGACGCCCGCGGCCTTGACGTTGTCCTCGAGCTGCTCGGGCCGCGAGGCGCCCACGATGGCGGCGGAGACGTTGTCGTTCTGCAGCACCCAGGCGATGGCGAGGGCCGCCATGGTGAGGCCGAGGTCGTCGGCCACCGGCTTGAGCTCCTGCACCGCGGTGAGGGTCTCGTCGTTCATGAACCGCTTGATCATGTTGGCGCCGCCCGACTCGTCGGTGGCGCGCGAGCCCTCGGGCAGCGGCTGGCCCGGCACGTACTTGCCGGTGAGCACGCCCTGGGCGATGGGCGACCAGACGATCTGGCCGATCCCCAGCTCGGCGCAGGTCGGGACGACCTCGTCCTCGATGATGCGCCACAGCATCGAGTACTGCGGCTGGCTGGAGACGAGCGGGATCCGCAGCTCCTGCGCGAGGTCGTGGGCGGCGCGGATCTGCTCCGGCGTCCACTCGCTGACGCCGATGTAGTGGGCCTTGCCCGCGTGCACGATGTCGGCGAACGCCTGCATCGTCTCCTCGAGCGGCGTGAAGGAGTCGAAGCGGTGGGCCTGGTACAGGTCCACGTAGTCGGTCTGGAGGCGGCGCAGCGAGGCGTCGATCGACTCCATGACGTGCTTGCGCGACAGGCCCGTGTCGTTCTTGCCCTTGGGGTCGGGCCCGACGGGCCAGTAGACCTTCGTGAAGATCTCCAGCGACTCGCGGCGCTGGCCCTTCAGGGCCTCGCCGAGCACCGTCTCCGCCTTGCCGTTGGCGTAGACGTCGGCGGTGTCGAAGGAGGTGATGCCCAGGTCGAGCGCCTTGTGGACGCACTGGGTCGCGATGTCGTTCTCCACCTGGGACCCGTGGGTCAGCCAGTTGCCGTAGGTGATGGCGGAGATCTGCATGCCGGAGCGGCCGAGGTGACGGAATTCCATGCACCCCATCCTGCCCGGGCCCCGGTGAGTCACCCCCGCTGGCGCGGCGTCCGCCCGGTCCACCGCCGGTGCGCGTGGATGAAGCTGGACGCCTCGGCGTACCCCAGCCGCAGCGCCACGTCGTCGAGGCTCAGGGTGGTGGCCAGCAGCTCGACCGCGAGCGTGCTGCGCACCTCGTCGAGCAGCTCCGAGTACGACGTGCCCTCCCCCGCCAGCCGTCGGCGCAGCGTGCGCTCGCTCAGCCCGAGCCGCGCGGCCACCGCCGCCGCGGGGGCGCCGTGGGAGAGCTCCTGCGCGACGAGCACCCGCACCTCCTGGGCGACCCCGGTCCGCGCCCGGCGCCGGGACACCAGGTCGGCGCACAGGCCCTCGCAGACCGCGACCGTCTGCGGGTTGCCCTGCGGCAGGCTGCGGCCGAGGTGGCGGGCGGCGAAGGTGATCTCGGCGCGCTCCGCGGAGTGCTCGGCGCGCACGGGCATGTCGGGCAGCAGCTCGACGAGCGCGGTCGCGATGGCCACGGCGTCACGGGCGACGAGGAACGCGCGCACGTCCGCGGGCAGGGTCGTGCCGTCGACGACGACCCGCACCGCCGCGTCCGCCGTCCCCGCGGCCGGCACCAGCTCGGCGCGCGGCAGCGCGAAGGTGAAGCTGAGGTCGAGGTAGCGCGTGGCCATCGTGACGGCGTCGGCCAGCGTCGGGCTCGCCAGCAGGGCGAACCCGAAGATCCCGAACGAGCTGAGGTGGTAGGCACCGCCGACCTCGGCACCGAGCCGGGCGTCCTCGCCCGTGCCGGCCGTCCCACCCGCCCCGCCGGGTGCACCCGCACGCAGGTGGCGCAGCAGCGCCCGCACGACGGTGAGCTCCTGGTCGGCCGTGACCTCCCGCTCCCCCGCCGGACCGACGTGCACGTCGGCGACGGCCAGCCCGGTGCCGCGCAGCAGCTCGGCCGCGTCGAGCCCACGCGAGCGCGCCCAGTCGAGCAGCACCGCCACCCCGGCCACCGAGCGCGGGAAGTGCCAGTCCCGCGGCACCGGGTCGGGGAACGACGCCGGGGACGCGGCGTCGACGGGGAGACCAACCATGGCCGGAATCATGGATCACCTGGCCGCGAATGTCTCGTGGCTCACACCCCGCTCCTCCTAGCGTCACCACCATGTCGACCACCCGCCCCCTCCCGGAGGCCCCCGTCCGGCTCTCGGCCGTCGTCATCGGCGCCGGCTTCGCCGGCCTCGCCGCGGCGGACACCCTGCGCGCAGAGGGCGTCGACGTCGTCGTCCTCGAGCGCGCCGACGGCGTCGGTGGGGTCTGGCGCGACAACACCTACCCCGGCGCCGCGTGCGACGTCCCGTCCTCGCTCTACTCGTTCTCGTTCGACTCCAACCCCGGCTGGCGGCGGGTCTACTCCGAGCAGCCGGACATCCTGGCCTACCTCGAGCGGGTCGCCGACCGGCGTGGCCTGCGCCCCCTCGTGCGCACCGGCGTGCGGGCCGTGGCCGCGACGTACGACGACACGACCGGCCGCTGGACGGTCACGCTCGCCTCGGGCGAGACGCTCGAGACCGACCTGGTCGTCAGTGCGGTGGGGCAGCTGAGCGAGCCCGTCGTACCGGCCCTGCCGGGGCTCGAGTCCTTCGCCGGGCCCGTCTTCCACTCCGCCACCTGGCGCCACGACGTCGACCTCGCCGGGAGGCGCGTGGCGGTCGTCGGCACCGGCGCGAGCGCGATCCAGCTCGTGCCGGGCATCGCGGACCGGGCGGGCTCCATCACGGTCTTCCAGCGTTCGGCGCCCTACGTCGTGATGAAGCCCGACGGCGCCTACCCCGGGTGGCTGCGCCGCCTGCTGGCCCGCTCGGCGGTGCTGCGCCGTCTCGAGCGGCGAGCGGTGTGGCACCTGTCGGAGTGGCTCAACGGCGCGCTCACCGGCGCACTGCCCCGCTCGGCGCTCCCCCGCGTGCTGCACCGCGCGTGGCGGCTGCACCTGCGTCGACAGGTGCGCGACCCCGCCCTCCGCGCCCGTCTCGTGCCGAGCGACCCGCTGGGCTGCAAGCGGCTGCTCTTCTCCAACGACTGGTACCGCACCCTCGACCGCCCGCACGTCGACGTCGTCACCGCGCCCGTCGCCCGCGTCGAGCCCGACGCCGTCGTCGACGCGGACGGCCGACGCCACGAGGTGGACGTGGTCGTCTGGGGCACCGGCTTCGCCGCCACCGACTTCCTGCGCCACCTCGAGGTCACCGGCCGCGACGGCGAGCGGCTGCACGAGACGTGGCGCCACGGCGCGAGCGCCCACCTCGGCGTCACGGTCCCCGGCTTCCCGGGACTGGCGCTCATGTACGGCCCCAACACGAACCTCGGCGGCTCCAGCATCCTCGGGATGATCGAGCCCCAGGCGGCGTACGTCGCGCAGCTGGCCCGCGCCACGGCTGCGGCCCGCGCCCGCGGGGCGGTGGGTCTCGAGGTGCGGCGGGAGGCGTTCGAGGCCTACGACCGCGAGGTGCAGGAGCGGCTCTCGCGCAGCGTGTGGGCGGGGTGCGCGAGCTGGTACCGCACCGTCACCGGCCGCATCACGACGAACTGGCCGGGCACGGTGGCGGAGTACCAGCGCCGCACCGCCGAGCTCGCGCTCGACGACTACGAGGAGGTGAGGGCATGCCGCACGACCCCGCACACGACCACGACGTCCTCGTGATCGGCTCCGGCTTCGGCGGCAGCGTCACGGCGCTGCGCCTGGTCGAGAAGGGCTACCGGGTCGGCGTGCTCGAGGCGGGGCGCCGCTTCGCCGACGACGAGTTCGCGACGTCCTCGTGGCGCCTGCGCGACTACGTCTTCGCGCCCCGCATGGGCCTGTCCGGCATCCAGCGGATGACGCTGCTCGGCGACGTGCTCGTGCTGTCGGGGGCGGGCGTCGGCGGCGGCTCGCTCGTCTACGCCAACACGCTCTACGAGCCGGGCGAGACCTTCTACCGCGACCCCTCGTGGGCGCGGTTCACCGACTGGCGCGACGAGCTGCGCGGCCCGTACGACCAGGCCAAGCGGATGCTGGGCGTCACGACGTACCCCCGCCGCACCCCCTCGGACGACGTGATGCGGCGGGCGGCCGAGGACCTCGGGGTCGCCGACTCGTTCGTGCCGACGCCCGTCGGCGTGCTGCGGCCCGAGGACCACGGCGTCGCGCCCGGCGAGCGCGTGGCCGACCCCTACTTCGGCGGGGTCGGTCCGGAGCGCACGGCCTGCACCGACTGCGGCTCGTGCATGACCGGGTGCCGGGTCGGGGCCAAGAACACGCTGGTGAAGAACTACCTCCACCTCGCCGAGCAGGCCGGCGCGGAGGTCCACCCGATGACCACCGTCACCGACGTCCGACCGCTCCCCGGGGGCGGGTACGCCGTCACGACCCGCCCGTCGGGCTCGCTCCGGACGGGCCGCACGTTCACCGCGGAGCAGGTCGTGTTCTCGGCGGCCGCGCTCGGCACGCAGCGGCTGCTGCACCGGCTGCGCGCCTCGGGCTCGCTGCCGGGCATCTCGCCGCGGCTCGGCGAGCTGTCGCGCACCAACTCCGAGGCGATCCTCGGGGTGCGCGCGAAGCGCTCGGGCCGGCACGGCACGACCGACTTCAGCGAGGGCGTGGCGATCACCTCCTCGATCCACCTCGACGAGTCGACGCACGTGGAGCCGGTGCGCTACGGCCCCGGGTCGAACGCGATGGCGCTGCTGATGGCGACGCTCGCCGACCCCGAGGAGGGCGTGCTGCGCTGGCGCGTCGGCCTGCGCGAGATGTGGCGCAAGCGGCGCTCGCTGCTGGCGTTCCACGACCCGCGGGACTGGTCGGAGCGCACCATCGTGCTGCTCGTCATGCAGTCGCTCGACAACTCGCTGACGACGGGCCTGCGCAAGCGGCGGCTCACCGGTCGTCCGGGGCGCCGCCTGACGGCCCGTCCGGGCGAGGGCGAGCCGAACCCCGTGTGGATCCCCGCCGGCCACGCCCTCGCCCGCCGCATCGCCGAGCAGGTGGACGGCGAGCCCGCCGGCGCCTGGAACGACCTGGTCGACGTGCCGACCACCGGCCACTTCACCGGCGGCTGCCGGATGGGGGCCAGCGCCGAGGAGGGCGTCATCGACCCCTACCACCGCGTCCACGGCCACCCCGGGCTCCACGTCGTCGACGGCTCCGCGCTGTGCGCCAACCTCGGGGTCAACCCGTCGTTGTCGATCACCGCGCTGTCCGAGCGCGCGGTCTCGCTGTGGCCGAACAAGGGCGAGGCGGACCCCCGCCCGCCGCTGGGTACGCCGTACCAGCGGATCGCGCCGGTCGCACCCCGGCACCCGGTGGTGCCGACGTCCGCCCCCGCCGCCCTGCGGCTGGGCCCGACCGTCACGAGGGAGCCGGCATGAGCGGGTACCCGCCGCAGCCGTGGGACCTGACGGGCCGCGGCTGGATCAGCGCGTGGCGCGTGCGCGGGTCGCTGCCGCCGCTGCCCGCGGGGGTGCGGCCGGTCGGCCGGGTGGCGCTCACGATGTTCGTCGACTACCGCCCGCCCGGGCAGATGACGTACGGCGAGCTCCTCGCCGGCGTCCTCGTGCGCTCGGGCGCCCGGGTGGGGCTGGCGATCACCGACATCTGGGTCGACTCCCCCGCCTCCCGCGACGGCGGGCGCGCGCTGTGGGGGGTGCCGAAGAACCTGGCGTCGTTCCCCGCCCTCGGCGACGGCGCGCTGGAGGCGCGCCGGGACGGCACCCCGCTGGCCCGCGCGACCTTCCGGCCGGGCCGCCTGCCCGGCGTACCCCTGCCGTTCCCGGCCACCGCCCACATCGCGCAGACCCTGCCCGTGGGGCCGCCGGACGCGCCCGGCGCCGCGACCGTGTGGACGCCGGTGCGGGCGAGCGCGCGGTCCGTGCGGCTCGCCCGCGCCACCTGGGAGTCACCGGCCGACGGGCCGCTCGCGTGGCTGACCGGTGCCCGTCCCCTGGCCAGCGTGCGGGTCGACGGGTTCGCGATGCGCTTCGGCGCCTGAGGTCGGTCCGCGGCCTCAGGGACGCCAGGCGGGGTCGCGGCCCAGGAAGGCCATGAGCCGGTCCGGCGCCGGGGCGTCGTCGGGTACGGCGACCCGCTCGCCGAACTGCCCGCTGGCCCGCAGCACCGCCTCGGCCGGCTCCATGCCGGCGAGCACGGCCGCGCACCACTGCGGGTCGAGGCCGTGGGGCTGGCCGGAGGACCGGGCGAGGTCCCAGGCGTGCAGGAACACGTCGGTCGTGTAGAAGCGGTCGACGGCGTCCGGCACCGGCAGCTCGCCGACGTGCGGGTTCGCGAGGACGAGCCCGTCGGTGGCCGGGTCGTCGAGCAGCTCCTGCACGGCGACGGCGTGGTGACGCCAGGCGGCGACCGGGTCGGTGGCGGCCCCGGGCCCGCCGGGCAGCTCGACGCCGGACCCGCCGAGGAACCCCGGCAGCCACTCGACGAGGTGTCCGACGACGTCCCGCGCGCGCCACTCGGCGACGGGCGTGGGCGCGGCCCAGTCGGTGACGCCGTCGACGATCGCGGAGAGGTTCGCGACCGCGGCGGCGTGCGTGCGGGCGTGCTCGGCGCTCACCGGTCACCGCCCGTGACGGGCTCGAGCCGCACGACGACCGACTTCGACGTGGGCGTGCGGCTCGTGTCGGCGTAGGAGCCCAGGGGGACGAGCACGTTCGTCTCCGGGTAGTACGCCGCCACGCAGCCCCGCGGGGTCGCGTACGGGACCACGCGGAAGTCCGGTGCGCGGCGATCGCCGTCCGCCCACTCCGAGACGAGGTCGACGAGGTCGCCGTCGGCCAGGCCCAGCGCGCGCACGTCCTCGGGGTGCACGAACACCACCCGACGCCCGCCGCTGATGCCCCGGTAGCGGTCGTCGCGGCCGTAGATCGTGGTGTTGTACTGGTCGTGCGAGCGGATCGTCTGCAGGAGCAGGCGCCCGGGCGGCACGCGGGGGTACTCCAGGGCGTTCACCGTGAGCTCGGCCCGGCCCGACGCCGTCGCGAAGCCCCGCTCGTCGCGTGGCTTGTTCGGCAGCACGAAGCCACCCGGGGAGTCGATGCGCCGCTCGAAGTCCTCGAACCCGGGTACGACGCGCTCCACCGCCGCGCGGATGGTGGCGTAGTCCTCCCGGAAGGCCCGCCAGTCGGCGACGGGGGCACCCGGGCGGCCGGCGAGCAGCCGCTCCGCGAGCTCGGTGATGATCGCGACCTCGCTGCGCAGGTGCTCGCTCGGGGGCTCGAGCCGACCCTCGGAGGCGTGCACCGCGCTCATCGAGTCCTCGACCGTGACGCGCTGGGGGCCGGTCGCCTGCACGTCGCGGTCGGTGCGGCCCAGCGTCGGCAGGATGAGGGCGCGGCGCCCGTGCACGACGTGGGAGCGGTTGAGCTTCGTGGAGACCTGCACGGTCAGCTCGAGCGAGGCCAGCGCCGCCTCGGTCACCGCGGTGTCGGGGGTCGCCCGGGCGAAGTTGCCGCCCATCCCGAGGAAGACCTTCGCCGTGCCGTCGCGCATGGCCTCGATGGCGGCGACCGTGTCGTGGCCGTGGGCGCGGGGGGACGCGAAGGAGAACTCGGCGTCGAGCGCGTCGTGGAACTCGTCCGGCATCCGCTCGAAGATGCCCATCGTGCGGTCGCCCTGGACGTTGGAGTGGCCCCGCACCGGGCACACACCCGCACCGGGCTTGCCGATGTTCCCCTGGAGCAGCAGCAGGTTGACGGCGTCGCGCAGCGTGGGCACCGAGTGCTTGTGCTGGGTGAGGCCCATGGCCCAGCACAGGACGGTCGAGCGGGACTCGCGCAGCAGGTCCGCGACCTCCGCGATCTGCGCGCGGGGCAGGCCCGTGGCGGTCTCGACCTCGGACCAGTCCAGGGCCCGCAGGTGGGCGGCGTACTCCTCGAAGCCGTGGGTGTGGTCGGCGAGGAACTCGTGGTCGAGCACCGTGCCGGGGGCGGCGTCCTCGGCCTCGAGCAGCAGGGCCCCGAGGGCCTGGAAGAGCGCCTGGTCGCCGCCGAGGCGCACCTGGAGGTAGACGTCGGCGAGGTCGGTCCCGCTGCCCACGACCCCGCGGACCTTCTGCGGGTTGTCGAAGCGCAGGAGCCCGGCCTCGCGCAGCGGGTTGATCGCCACGATGCGCCCGCCCGCCCGCTTCGTCTTCTCCAGGGCGGAGAGCATGCGGGGGTGGTTGGTGCCGGGGTTCTGGCCCGCCACGACGACGAGCTCGGCGGTCTCGACGTCGAGCAGCGAGACGCTGCCCTTGCCGATGCCGATGGTCTCGGTGAGCGCCGAGCCGCTGGACTCGTGGCACATGTTGGAGCAGTCCGGGAGGTTGTTCGTGCCGAGGCCGCGCGCCAGCAGCTGCCAGCAGAACGCGGCCTCGTTCGACGTGCGGCCCGACGTGTAGAACACCAGCTCGTCGGGGCTCGACAGGCGCGCGACCTCCTGCGCCACCACGTCGTACGCCTCCTCCCAGCTGACGGGCCGGTAGTGCGTCGCGCCCTCGTCGAGCAGCATCGGCTGGGTGAGTCGGCCCTGCTGGCCCAGCGAGTAGTCGTCCCAGGTGGCCAGCTCGGCCACTGGGTGGGCGGCGAAGAACTCCGGCGGCACCCGCCGCTTCGTCGCCTCCTCGGCCACCGCCTTGGCGCCGTTCTCGCAGAACTCGGCGCGGCTGCGGTGCTTCGCCTCCGGCCACGCGCAGCCGGGGCAGTCGAACCCGTGGGTCTGGTTGACCAGGGCGAGCGTGCGCGCGGTGCGGGCCGCGCCCATCTGCTCGACCGCCATCTGCGTGGCGCGGGCGACGGCCGGCACGCCGACGGCGCGCTCCTTCGGCGGGCCCACCTCCAGCGCCGACTCGTCGATGTTCTCGACCGCGCGGTCGACCGAGCTGCGACGCACCACGACGTCCTCCCCTGCTGGCTAGGCTGGCGGCCAACCTACTCCTCGTGAAGGGGGCCCTGCGTGGCCGGCAAGCGGGTACGACGCGTGCGCGCCACCGTGCTGCGCCTGCCCGAGGCGACCGGGCCGGGAGCGCCGGGCGGCTCGGGCGGGCCGGGAGGTACGGCCGTGCTGGCCCGCCGTACCCGCGAGGAGCACCTGGCGGTCGAGGAACCGCTGGAGGTGCGCGTCGCGGGCGCGCCGTACGCCGTCACCATGCGCACCCCCGGCGACGACTTCGACCTCGTCGCCGGGTTCCTGGTCGGCGACGGCGTGCTGCGCGCGCCGACCGACCTGGTGGAGCTGCGCTACTGCGCGGGCGTGGGCCCCGACGGGCTGCAGACCTACAACGTGGTGGACGCCGCCGTGTCCCCCGTCGCGGCCGCCGTCGCCGCGACCCGCGGGCGGCGGGTGGAGGGCACCAGCGCCTGCGGCGTCTGCGGGCTGGAGTCGATCGACGCGGTCGCCACCACCTCGAGCCACGACCTGGGCGACGACCCCACCGTCGTCGACGCGTCCGTGCTGGCCGCCCTGCCCGACGGCCTGCGGGAGCAGCAGGGCGACTTCGAGCGCACCGGCGGGGTGCACGCCGCCGGCCTGTTCACCGCCGCCGGCGACCGGCTCGTCGTGCGGGAGGACGTCGGACGCCACAACGCCGTCGACAAGGTGGTCGGCTGGGCGCACCGCGAGCAGCGCCTCCCCCTCCGCGGCACCGTGCTGCAGGTGAGCGGACGGGCGTCCTTCGAGCTGGCGCAGAAGGCGGTCATGGCCGGCATCCCCGTCCTCGCCGCCGTCGGCGCGCCCTCGTCGCTCGCCGTCGAGCTCGCCCAGCGCACCGGCCTGACCGTCGTGGGGTTCTCCCGCGGCGATCGCCTCACCGTGTACGCCGGCGGCGACCGCGTCGGCGGGTGACGGGGGGCGGTCCGGGGTCGGGGGCGGTCCTCGGTCCGGTGGTCGAGGTGGCTCCGGTCGGTGGTTGAGGTGGCCGCCCCAGCGGCCCTCGAAACCACGGGGTTCGACGCGGCTGTGCCCTTCCCGGTGGTTGTGGCGGCCGCGCTCGACCCGGTGGTTGAGGTGGCCGCCCCAGCGGCCGAACCGGTGGTTGAGGCGGCCGCCCCAGCGGCCCTCGAAACCACCTCGAGAACGGTCGCCGGCCGAGGGGCTCTGGCGACGCTCAGACTCCTAGATCTTCTTTCCCCAGCCCCCGCTCTCGGACCCGGAACTGTCGGTGGTCGCCCCTAGCGTTGTCCGTATGAACCACCCGAGCACCGCCGTCGTCGAGGCCCCTCCGGCCATCGACTCGACGGCGCTGCTCGCAGCCGCCCGAGCCGCTGCAGCGGCTCAGCGCGCGGCGGAGGTGGCGGCGTTCGTCGCGGTCGCGGACTGGGCCGACGCCCACACCGACGGCACCGTGGGCGACCCGATCGGCCCGCTCGGGCTCTGGTCGGAAGACCCCACCTCGGTCCCCGGCGGGGATCGGTTCCTCGAGCTCGGCGGTCCGGGCGCGCCGCTGGTCTCAGAGTTCTGCTTGTACGAGATCTCCGCAGCCCTCGGCCGCTCCGTCGCCTCCGGCCGACCGCTCGTCGGTGACGCGATCGAGCTGCGCCACCGCCTCCCCCGCCTCTGGGACCGTGTCCTCGCCGGGGCCGACCCCCTGACGCAGAAGCAGGCGCTGCCAGTGTGGCGCGCGAGGAAGATCGCCGCCCTCACCCGCACCCTCACCCCCGAGGCCGCGGACTTCGTCGACCGCAACCTCGCCCCCCTCGCGCACCGCGCCACGATGCCGACCGTCGAGCGCCTCGTCGCCGAAGCGGTAGCCCGGTTCGACCCCGAGAACGCCGAGCTGGACCGGGCGGACGCCGACGCGGGTCGGTACTTCGCGATCGAGACGACCCCCGCCGACAGCGCGTCGCCGTGGACCGGAGTTGTCGCCGTGCACGGATCCCTCGACGTCGCCGACGCCCTCGACCTGAACAACGCCGTGCAGCGAGTGGCGGCCGACCTCGCCGCCGCCGGATGGGACGCCGACCTCGACGTCCGCCGCTCCATGGCGGTGGGCGAGCTCGCCCGGCGACAGACCGCGCTCGACCTGGACGGCGCCGACCCAGACCGGGACACGCCGGTCGGCTCGACCCGGACACCTGCGCGGCAGGTCGTGCTCTACGTCCACCTCAGCGACGCCGCGACTGCCTCGCACCGCAGCGGCGACGGAATGGACGCAGGACCCAGCATCGACCCCGCCACCGGCAGCGTCGGAATCGACCTGGCCCGCCTCGAGAACACCCGCGGCCTCGTCACCGCCGACCAGGTCCGCGACTGGTGCCGCACGCCCGGCACCAAGGTCACCGTCATGCCCGTCATCGACCTCGCCGAGCACGTCGCCGTCGACGCCTACGAGATCCCCGACCGCATCGCCGAGAGGGTCCGGCTCGACCGACCCACCTGCGCGTTCCCCTACTGCGGACGACCAGCACGAGACCTCGACCTCGACCACACCGAGGCCTACCGGCGAGAAGCAGCACCCGGCGCCGGGCAGACCTCGACCAGCAACCTGGCGCCACTGTGTCGGGGCGAACACCGGATCAAGACACACCCCTCCCCGACCGGGGCCAGCCCACTCGACTTCGGTCCACCCAGCAGCGACCCACCCGACGTGCACCCGCCGCCTGACCGGCGATGGCACTACTACCGCGATCCACTCGGCACCTACATCTGGACCAGCCCGCACGGGCTCCGCTACGCCGTCGACTCCACCGGCACGACGCCGTTCGACTGAGCCAGGCAGCAGCGCACCGCCGACCCCGCCACCGAGCACCACCGTGGCGGGGCCACCGGCATGTCCAGGCGTGGTTTCGAGCGCCGCCAGGGCGGCCACCTCAACCACGGGACGGGGCCACCGGCATGCCCGACCTGGTTTCGAGCGCCGCCGGGGCGGCCACACCTCAACCACCGGACGGGGCCACCGGCATGCCCGACCTGGTTTCGAGGGCCGCCGGGGCGGCCACCTCAACCACCGGACGGGGCACCGCGCGGGCCAGGCGGCCGCCGGGCCTACGGCTCGAGCGTGTACCCGAGCCCGGCGGAGGTGACGAGGTGGCGGGGGTGGGCCGGGTCGGCCTCGAGCTTGCCGCGCAGCTGGGCGGCGTAGACGCGCAGGTAGTGCATCTCGTGCTCGTAGCCCGGGCCCCACACCTCGCGCAGCACCTGCTCGCGGGTCACGAGCCGGCCGACGTTGCGCGCCAGCAGCTCGAGGAACCCCCACTCCGTGGGGGTGAGCCGCACGTCCACACCTCCCCGGGCGACCTTCTTGCGGGCCAGGTCGATCATCAGGTCACCGACCTCCACGACGGGGTCGACGGAGGGGGCGGCGGTGGCGCCGCGCCGTACGGCCGCGCGCAGGCGCGCCATCAGCTCGTTCATCGCGAAGGGCTTCGTCACGTAGTCGTCGGCCCCGAGGTCGAGGGCCTCGACCTTGTCCTCGCCGTGCTGGCGCGCGGAGAGCACGACCACGGGCACGCTCGTCCAGCCGCGCAGGCCGGCCAGCACCTCCGTGCCGTCCATGTCGGGCAGGCCGAGGTCGAGCAGCACGACGTCCAGCCGGGTCGAGGCCGCGGCCTCGAGCGCCCCGCGCCCGTCCGCGGCGGTCACGACCTCCCAGCCGTGCGCCCGCAGGTTGATCGCCAGCGCCCGCGCGAGGGCCGGCTCGTCGTCGACGACCAGCACCCTCGGGCTCACCGCGCGACCTCGGCCGCCGTCGGGGACGCAAGACCGGCGCCCGCCTCCGCCTCCGCACCCGCCTCCGCACCGCCCGGTACGGCGCGCGGCAGGGTCAGCACGAGGGTCAGTCCCCCGCCGGGCGTGTCCTCGGCGGACAGCGCCCCGCCGACGGCCTCGGTCAGCCCGCGGGCGACGGCGAGGCCGAGCCCGAGGCCGCCACCACCGGTGTCGGAGAGCCGCTGGAACGGCTCGAACATGCGCTCCCGCTCGGCGGCGGGCACGCCAGGCCCCTGGTCGACGACGAGCACGTCGACGTTGGTCGGGCCGGCGTGCACGAGCACCCGCACCGGGGCGCCGCGCGAGACGCGCACGGCGTTGCCCAGCACGTTCGCCACCACGCGCTCGACGAGCCCGGGATCGGTGCGCACCAGCGGCGTCGCCTCGTCCAGCTCCAGCCGCACCGCGCCCGGCGGGTGCCCCGCCACCGCCAGCGGCAGCACCTCGACGAGGCTGAGGTCGCGCAGCACCGGGCGCAGCACGCCGGTCTGCAACCGGGACAGGTCGAGCAGGTTGTTGATGAGACGCTCCAGCTGGTCGGTCGCGTCGTCGACCGACTCGACGAGCGCGGCCCGGTCCTCGGCGTCGAGCCCGCCGACCAGCAGCCCGTCGACGCTGGCGCGCATCGTGGCGAGCGGGGTGCGGAGGTCGTGCGAGACGGCCCGCAGGATCGCGGTCGTCGTCGACTCGGCGCTCTCGAGGGCGGCGGCGCGCTCCTCGCGGGCGCGCAGGCGGCGGTACTCCAGCACCAGGCTCGTCTGCACGGCGAACGCCTCGAGCACCCGCCGGTCGCTGGCCCGCAGGGGCTCGCCGCAGAGCACGAGCACGTGGTCGGCGTCGACCTCGGCGCGCGTGCGGCCGGCCTCGGGCGACCCCGCGTCGCCCTCGCCGGAGCGCGCGACCGTCGCCCACCCGGCGCCCGAGCGCTCCAGCAGGGCGACGGCGTCCTGCCCGAACACCTCCCGCACCTTGGCGACGATGGCCTCCGCGGTGTCCTGCCCGGTCAGCACCGAGCGCGACAGCGCCCCCATGGTCGCGGCCTCCGTGCGGGTCCGCACCGACTCCGCGGCCCGTCGCGAGGCCCGGTCGACGACCGTCGCGACGGCCGCCGCCACGGCGAGGAACACCGCCAGCGTCACCGCGTTGCGCGGCTCGGCGATGGTGAGGCTGTCGAAGGGCGGCGTGAACCAGACGTTGAGCGTCACGAACGCCACCAGCGCCGCCAGCAGCGCCGGCATCAGCCCGCCGACGAGCGCCACCAGCACGGTCGCGGCGAGCAGCAGGAGGGTCGCCAGCGGCAGGTCGTCGGTGGCAGCCACCTCGTGCAGCGCCGCCCCGAGCGCCACCGGGAGCAGCACGGCCAGGGCCCACCCGATCCCCTGCCGCAGCGGGCTCAGGGGGCTCAGCGTCGAGCGGGTGCGCGTCAGCCGCGCCACGTGGTCGTGGGTCACGAGGTGCACGTCGATCGCGCCGGCGAGCGAGGCGATGCGGTCACCGGTCGTGCCGGCGAAGAGCCGGCGTACCCGGCCGTGGCGCGAGACGCCGACCACGACCATCGTCGCGTTGACGCCCGTCGCGAAGTCGACCACCGCGGCGGGCACGTCGTCGGCGGCCACGGCGTGGAAGGTGCCGCCCAGGGTGGCGACGAGCTGCTGCGACCGGGCCAGGCGGCGCTCGTCGGTGCCGCGCAGGCCGTCGGTGGCGATGACGTGCACCGCGAGCAGCTCCGCCCCCGCCGCCCGCTGCGCGAGGCGGGCGCCGCGGCGCAGCAGCGTCTCGCTCTCGGGTCCGCCGGTGACGGCGACGACGATCCGCTCCTTGGCGGGCCACGGCTCGGCGATGCGGTGGGCGCGGCGGTAGTCCCCCAGCGCCGCGTCCACCCGGTCGGCCAGCCACAGCAGCGCCAGCTCCCGCAGCGCGGTCAGGTTGCCCACCCGGAAGTACGACGCGAGCGACGCGTCGACGTTCTCCGCCCGGTAGATGTTGCCGTGGGCCATCCGGCGCCGCAGCGCGTCCGGGGACATGTCGACGAGCTGGATCTGCTCGGCGGTGCGCACCACCTCGTCGGGCACCGTCTCGCGCTGCCGGACGCCCGTGATGCGCTCCACCTCGTCGTTGAGCGACTCCAGGTGCTGGATGTTGACCGTGGTGATGACGTCGATGCCGGCCGCGCGGATCTCCTCCACGTCCTGCGCGCGCTTCTCGTGGCGCGAGCCCGGCACGTTGGTGTGCGCGAGCTCGTCGACCAGCACCACCGCCGGGCGCCGGGCGATGACCGCCTCGGTGTCCATCTCGGTGAAGGTGGCGCCGCGGTAGGTCACGGTGCGCCGCGGCACGACCTCCAGGCCCTCCACCTGCCCGACGGTGTGGACGCGGTCGTGGGTCTCGACGTACCCGACGACGACGTCGGTGCCCCGCGCCGCCCGGCGGTGGGCCTCACCGAGCATCGCGTAGGTCTTGCCCACCCCCGGGGCGGCCCCGAGGTACACGGTCAGCCGACCGCGCCTCCCCTGGTCCGACGGCGTCATGCGCGCCAATCTAGTCGCCCTCGCCCGCGGCCCCGAGCACCGCGATGTTGAGCCCCAGCACGTCGACGTGCGGCTCGCCGAGGACGCCGAGCGTGCGACCGGACGTGTGCTCGGCGACGAGCGCGCGCACCTCGTCCTCGGCCAGGCCCTGGGCGGCCGCGACCCGCGGGACCTGCAGCGCGGCGTACTCCTGCGAGACGTGCGGGTCCAGGCCCGAGGCCGACGCGGTCAGCGCGTCCGGGGGGACGTCGGCGGGGTCGACGCCCTCGCGGGCCGCGACCTCGGTACGGCGCTCCTCGACCAGCGCGAGCAGCTCCGGGCTCTCGGGGCCGAGGTTGGAGCCGGCCGTCGCCAGCGGGTCCCAGCCGTCACCGGCCGCCGAGGGGCGGGGCTGGAAGAGCCCGGCGTCGTCGACTCCCTGGCCCAGCAGGGCCGAGCCGACGGCCTCGCCGGGGTCGGTGGTGCGGTCCCCGTCCGCGGTGACGAGCGAGCCGTTCGCGCGCCACGGGGAGACGGCCTGGGCGATGCCGGTGACGGCGAGCGGGTAGGCGACGCCGACGAGCAGCGTGGCGGCGAGCAGGACGCGCAGCCCGGCCAGGGACTGGCGCAGCAGGGTGAGGAGGTCTCTCACGGGTGGTTCCTCTCGGGGGACGGCCGGGTCACAGACCGGGCAGGAGGGAGACGACGAGGTCGATGAGCTTGATCCCGACGAACGGGGTCACGAGGCCGCCGACGCCGTAGACCAGGAGGTTGCGGCGCAGCAGCCGGTCCGCGGAGTCGGGCCGGTAGCGCACGCCGCGCAGGGCGAGCGGGATCAGCGCGACGATGACGAGCGCGTTGAAGACGACCGCGGAGAGGATGGCCGACTCCGGGCTGGAGAGCCGCATGACGTTGAGGACGTCGAGCTGCGGGAAGGCCACGACGAACATCGCCGGCAGGATCGCGAAGTACTTCGCCACGTCGTTCGCCACCGAGAAGGTCGTCAGCGCCCCGCGGGTGATGAGCAGCTGCTTGCCGATCTCCACGACGTCGATGAGCTTCGTCGGGTCGGAGTCGAGGTCGACCATGTTGCCGGCCTCCTTGGCCGCGGTCGTGCCCGTGTTCATCGCGACCCCCACGTCGGCCTGGGCCAGCGCCGGCGCGTCGTTGGTGCCGTCGCCGCACATCGCGACCATGCGCCCGCCCGCCTGCTCCTCGCGGATGAGGTCCAGCTTGTCCTCGGGCGTGGCCTCGGCGAGGAAGTCGTCCACGCCGGCCTCGTGGGCGATGGCGGCGGCGGTGATCGCGTTGTCGCCGGTGATCATCACCGTGCGGATGCCCATGGCCCGCAGCTCGGCGAAGCGCTCCCGCATGCCGTCCTTGACGACGTCCTTGAGGTGCACGACGCCGAGCAGCCGCACCGGCTCCTGGCCGCGCCGCTCGGCGACCACCAGGGGCGTGCCGCCCGCGGCGCTCACCTGCTCGACGGCCGCGAGCACCTCGGCGGGCTCCGCTCCCCCGGTCTCCCGGGCCCAGGCGCACACCGCGGACGCGGCCCCCTTGCGCACCGAGCGGTCCGCCAGGTCCACGCCGCTGGTGCGGGTCGTGGCCGAGAAGGGCACGAGCACCGCCCCGGCCGGTACGGCGTGCTCGCCCGGCCCGGCGAGCAGCTCCACGATGCTGCGCCCCTCCGGGGTCTCGTCGGCGAGCGAGGACAGCAGGGCCGCCTCGACGAGCTCCTCGCGGGGCACGCCCGGCGTGGTCAGCACCTCGTGCGCCCGACGGTTGCCGTGCGTGATGGTGCCGGTCTTGTCGAGCAGCAGCACGTCGACGTCGCCCGCGGCCTCGACGGCGCGGCCCGACATGGCGAGCACGTTGCGGCGCACCAGGCGGTCCATGCCCGCGATGCCGATCGCCGAGAGCAGCGCGCCGATCGTCGTGGGGATGAGGCACACCAGCAGCGCGGCGAGCACGAGGACGGGCACGCGGGCGCCGCTGTGGTCGGCGACGACCCACAGGGTCGCGCAGACCACGACGAAGACGGCGGTCAGCGCCCCGAGCAGCACGTCGAGCGCGATCTCGTTGGGCGTGCGCTGGCGCTCCGAGCCCTCGACGAGACCGATCATCCGGTCGACGAACGAGCGGCCCGGGTCGGAGGTGATCCGCACGACGATGCGGTCCGACAGCACCGTCGTACCACCGGTGACGGCGCAGCGGTCGCCGCCCGACTCGCGGATGACCGGGGCCGACTCGCCCGTCACGGCCGACTCGTCGACCGACGCCACGCCCTCGACGACGTCGCCGTCGCCGGGGATGCGCTCCCCCGCCTCGACGACGACGAGGTCGCCGGCCCGCAGCGCGGTGCTCGGCACGTCCTCGAGCGTGCCCGCGGGGGTACGACGCCGCGCCGTCGTCTCGGTCTGCAGCGCCCGCAGGCTGGCCGCCTGGGCCTTGCCGCGCCCCTCCGCGACCGACTCGGCGAGGTTGCCGAACAGCACGGTCAGCCAGAGCCAGACGGTGACGGACCAGGCGAAGAAGCTCGGGTCGAGGACGGCGAGCACCGTGGTCAGCACGGCCCCCACCTCGACGACGAGCATCACGGGGGTGGCGACGAGCGCCCGGGGGTCGAGCTTCGCGAGGGCGCCGGGCAGGGCGGTGGCGAGCTGGGCGGGGTCGAGCAGTGCGGTGCGGTTCACGAGAGGGACTCCACGATCGGGCCGAGGACGAGCACGGGGACGAAGGTCAGGCCGACCACGACGAGCGCGACGCCGACGAGGAGGACCACGAACAGGGGGCGGTGGGTCGGCAGGGTGCCGGCGCCGGCAGGCAGCCGCTTGGCGGTGGCGAAGCGCCCCGCGAGGGCGAGGACGAGCACCATCGGCAGGAACCGGCCGAGCAGCATGCAGACGCCGAGCAGCGTGTTCCAGAACGGGGTGCCCGAGGTCAGGCCGCCGAAGGCGCTGCCGTTGTTGTTGGAGGCCGAGGCCACCGCGTAGAGCGCCTCGGAGAGGCCGTGCGGCCCGTCCTCCTGCAGCCCGGCCAGACCGGCGGGGACCGACAGGGCGACCGCGGTGCCGACGAGCACGAGGAACGGCGTAGTCAGCACGTAGCCGGCGACGAGCACGATCTCGCGCTGGCCGATCTTCTTGCCGAGGTACTCCGGCGTGCGGCCGACCATCAGCCCGGCGACGAACACCGTGACCACCGCGAGCACGAGCATGCCGTAGAGCCCGGACCCGACGCCGCCGGGCGACACCTCGCCGAGCAGCATGCCGAACATCGCCACGCCGCCACCGGGCGCCGTCAGGGAGTCGTGCATCGCGTTGACCGCCCCGGTCGACGTGCCGGTCGTGGCCGCCGCGAAGAGCGCCGAACCGGCCGTGCCGAACCGCAGCTCCTTGCCCTCCAGCGCCCCGCCGGCCGCCTCGGGCACCGTGCCGGGCCCTGCCATCTCGGCCCAGGTCAGCAGGGTCACGCCGACGAGGAACAGCCCGCCCATCGCGCCGAGGACGGCCGCGCCCTGGCGCCGGTCGCCGACGATGAGGCCGAACGCCCACGCCATCGCGAGGGGCACCAGCAACATCAGGCCGATCTCGAGGAGGTTCGACAGCGGCGTCGGGTTCTCGAACGGGTGCGCCGAGTTCGCGTTGTAGAAGCCGCCGCCGTTCGTGCCGAGCTCCTTGATCGCCTCCTGGCTGGCCACCGGACCGCCGGTGACGCTCTGCTCGCCGCCCGTGAGCGTCGAGACGACGCGCGGGGCGTGCAGGTTCTGCACGACGCCGAGCAGCACGAGCAGCACGGCGGAGACGAGGGCGACGGGCAGCAGCACGCGGACGACGCCGCGCACCAGGTCGGTCCAGAAGTTGCCGATCCGCCCACCGGCCTCGCTGCGCGCCAGCGCGCGGGCGAAGGCGGCCGCCACCGCCATGCCGGAGGCCGCCGAGACGAAGTTCTGCACCGTGAGACCGGAGGCCTGCGCGAGGTGGCCCAGCGCCGCCTCGCCGGAGTACCACTGCCAGTTCGTGTTGGTCACGAAGCTGACCGCGGTGTTCCAGGCGCCGTCCGCGGGCAGCGCCCCGAACCCGAGCGAGAACGGCAGGTGCTGCTGCAGCCGGCCGAGCGCCTGCAGCGCGAGGATGCCGACGAGCGAGAAGCCGAGCACCGACAGGGCGTACGTGCGCCAGTGCTGGTCGGCGTCGGGGTCCAGGCGCAGCGCGCGGTAGGCCACCCGCTCGATCCCGAGGTGGTCCGCGGAGGTGTAGGTGCGGGCCAGGTGGCGGCCCAGCAGGGGCACGGCGAGGGCGAGGACGGCCACGAGGACCAGCACCTGGCCGACGGCGGGGACGACGGCGCTCACCGGTCGGCACCCGCGTCGCGAGCCGCCGTACCCGGTCGGTCCCGGTCGAGCCGGCCGACCAGCAGCGTGAGGAGCGCGAACACGACGAGCGTCAGCGCCACGAGGAGGAGATCAGTCACGCCCGGGATCGTGGCGCCGCCCGCCGCGCCGCACCGACGTCCTTGACGGTTCCCTGACGCCCCGCGGGCCCGTCTTGACGCGACGCTGACCGGGCCGTGGCGCGCCTCACGCGCACCTCCGGCGCAGCGACTTGAGGCAGCGGCGCCGTTCCCCCATGGTGGAGTGATGCCTCCCGAGCTCCTGCAGCTGCTCTGGTCCACGGGCGTCGTGGTGGCCGTCTCCGTCGCGATCGGCGCGGTCGTCCCCGCCGCCGTACGACGGGTCGGTCACCGCTGGCCGCCCGCCGAGGACCTCGTCCGCACGGCCCGCTTCCCGTTCCGCGTGCTCGTGCTGGTCATCGGCCTCAACGCCGTGGTCGCCGCCAACAGACCCCGCGGCGACGGGGCGGAGCTGTGGGACACGGTGGCGCTGGGCCTGCGCATCCTCGGCATCGTCAACGGGGCGTGGCTGCTCGCGGTCGTCGTGCTCTTCGTCGTCGACGCCGCGCTGCGCCGCGCGGACCTCGAGCTGGACCCCCGCAACGCGAAGCGCGTGCGCACCCAGGTGCAGGTCGCGCGCCGGCTCGTCGTGGTCGGCATCGTGGTCGTCGCGCTCGGTGCCATCCTGCTGTCGTTCCCCGGCGTGCGCGCCGTCGGCGCCAGCCTCCTGGCCTCCGCGGGCCTCGTCTCCGTCGTGGCCGCCCTCGCCGCCCAGTCCACCCTCGGCAACCTCTTCGCCGGTCTGCAGCTCGCCTTCAGCGACGCCATCCGCATCGACGACGTGGTGATCGTCGAGGAGGAGTACGGGACCATCGAGGAGATCACGCTCTCCTACGTCGTCGTGAAGATCTGGGACGACCGCCGCCTCGTGCTCCCCTGCACCTACTTCACGAGCAACCCGTTCGAGAACTGGACGCGCAAGGACTCCGAGATGATGGGCACCGTCGAGCTCGACCTCGACTGGCACATCGACCTCGACGGCCTGCGCAGCGAGTTCGAGAGGGTGCTCGCCGACACCGAGCTGTTCAACGGCCGGGACAGCGGTCTCGTGGTCACCGGGGCCACGCAGGGCTTCGTGCAGGTGCGCGCCAGCGTCACCGCCGACGACCCCGGCACCCTGTTCGACCTGCGGTGCCTCGTGCGCGAGCGCCTCGTCGCCTGGGTGCAGGAGCACAACCCCGAGGCCCTGCCCCGCCAGCGCCTCGAGGTCGTCGCCGCCTGACGCACCCGCACCTCCCGGCACCCGCCGCTCCCGACGCCCTAGGGCCGGGGTCGGCGGGTGTCGTACGCCGCGTCCGTCCGCTGCGGTCGCGCACGGTCCGCGCCGACCACCCACAGGGTCCGGGCGCCCAGCGCCAGCAGCGCTCCCCCGGCCGCCACCGCACCCACCAGCTCCGTCAGCTCCACCGTCATGGCCCTTCTCCTCGTCCGGCCCCGGGTGGGGCCACGGTGCGAGTGGACCGGTCGCGGCGTGGTGCGCGCGCGGTCCAGTGCACGCGGACTGGTCCGCTGCGGGCGGTTCGAGGTCCACCCGCGCGCGGTTGGACCTGCGCCGGGGCCGGGCGGACTGGTGGAATGGCCCCGTGCCCCCGTCTCGTCCTGTCCCCGACACCACCGCCGCCCCCGCTCCCCTGCCCCTCGTCGCGCGCCCGGCCGTGCGGGCGCACGTGGGGGCACGGCGCCTCGCCACCCTCCTGGGGCCGGACTGGGACGCCGGGCGCGGCGCGGCGTACGTCGCCCTCGCCGACCGCGTGCGACTCCTCGTCGAGGACGGACGCCTCGCCCCGCAGACCCGCCTGCCCGCGGAGCGTGAGCTGGCCGAGGAGCTGGGCCGCAGCCGCACGACGATCGTCTCGGCCTACGCGCGGCTCCGCGAGACCGGCCACCTCGTGAGCGTGCGGGGCTCCGGCAGCGTGACGGTGCTCCCGGCGCCGCGGGACGGCGAGCGGGCGGCCGTCGACTTCGCCCACGCCGTGCCCGGCCCCGTCGTCGGCCTGGCGGACGTCCTGCGCGAGGTGGCCGCCGACGCCGAGGGCGTGCTAGCGCTCGGCGGCTTCGACGTGCTGGGCGACCCGGCCCTGCGGGCCCGCATCGCCGACCGCTACACCCGCCGCGGCCTGCCCACCACGCCCGAGGAGGTCATGGTGACCCTCGGCGCCCAGCACGGGCTGGCGCTGGTGGCCCGCACGCTGCTGCGGCCCGGTGACCGCGTGGTGGTGGAGTCCCCGACGTACCCCCACGGCTACGAGGCGCTGCGCGAGGCCGGCGCCCGCCTGGTGCCGACGCCGGTCGGGTCCGACGGCTGGGACGTCGACCACCTCGTCGACGTGCTCGACCGGGTGCGCCCGGCCCTGGCGTACCTCCTGCCCGACTTCCACAACCCGACGGGCGCGACCCTCGGCGCCGAGGACCGCCGGCGGGTGGCGGCCGCCGCCCGGCGCAGCGGCACGGTGCTCGTGGTGGACGAGACGACCGTGGACCTCGACCTGGACGGCCGGCCCGCCGGGGAGCCGTTCGCGGCCCTGTGCACCGACCGCCTCGCGAGCGCCGTCACGCTGGGCTCGCTCGGCAAGGTCGCGTGGGGCGGGCTGCGGATCGGCTGGGTCCGCGCGGACGCCCGGACCGTGCACCAGCTGGCCCACCGCCGCCCGGCGGGCGACCTCGGCACCCCGGCGTTCGAGCAGCGGGTGGCGGGCGTCGTGCTCGACCGGTACGACGCCATGGTGCGCGCCCGCAGCGAGGAGCTGCGGGAGCGGCGCGACCTGCTCGTCGGGCTGCTGCGTCGCGACCTGCCGGCCTGGCAGGTGCCCGACGTCGCGGGCGGGCTGTGCCTGTGGGTCGACCTCGGGGTGCCGGTCAGCTCGGCTCTCGCCTCGGCGGCCCAGGCCCGCGGGCTGCGGGTGACCGCCGGGCCGAAGTTCTGCATCGACGGCACCCACGAGCGGTTCCTGCGCGTGCCGTTCACGGCCGCGCCCGAGGTCATCGCCGCGGGCGTCGCGGTGCTGCGGGAGGTGTGGGACGACCTGCACCGCGACGTCACCCACCTGCGCCGCACCGCCCGCGGCGCCGCGCCGGGCCCGCACCGCCAGCCCCTCACCCTCTGAGCGGGCGGCTCGCGGAGGGGCGGACGGGACCCGCAGACGGGACGAGGCCCGCGGCGGGTGCCGCGGGCCTCGTCGTACGTCGTGCTCCCGGCGCGTGCGCCGGGTCGTGCTCAGACCAGGTCGAAGCGGTCGGCCTCCATGACCTTCGTCCACGCGGCGACGAAGTCGCGCACGAACTTCTCGCCCGCGTCGTCGCTGGCGTAGACCTCGGCGATGGCGCGCAGCTCGGAGTTCGCACCGAACAGCAGGTCGACCCGGCTGCCGACGACCGTCTCGCCGGTGGCCGTGACGCCCGTGTAGGTCTCCTTGGTGTCGTCGGTCGCCGTCCACGTGGTGCCGAGCTCGAGCAGGTTGACGAAGAAGTCGTTCGTCAGCACGCCCGGGCGGTCGGTGAGGACGCCGGTGGCGGAGCCGTCCTGGTTGGCGCCGAGCACCCGCATGCCGCCCACGAGGACGGTCATCTCGGGCGCGGTCAGCCCCAGCAGGTTGGCGCGGTCGACGAGCAGGAACTCCGCCGGGAGGCGGTTGCCCTTGCCCACCCAGTTGCGGAAGCCGTCGGCGGCGGGCTCGAGGTAGCTGAAGGACTCGACGTCCGTCTGCTCGGCGCTCGCGTCGGTGCGGCCGGGCGTGAAGGGCACCTCGACGTCGACGCCGCCCTCCTTCGCCGCGTGCTCGACGGCCGCGGAGCCGGCCAGCACGATGAGGTCGGCCAGCGACACCTGCTTGGCGCCCGCGTTGGCGTTGAAGTTCTCCTGGATGCCTTCGAGCACCTGCAGGACCCGCGCCAGCTCGTCGGGGTTGTTGACCTCCCAGCCGCTCTGCGGCTCGAGGCGGATGCGGGCACCGTTGGCGCCGCCGCGCTTGTCGCTGCTGCGGTACGTCGAGGCCGACGCCCACGCGGTGGTGACGAGCTGGGCGGTGGTGAGGCCGGAGCTGAGCACCTGGCTCTTGAGCACGGCGATGTCCTCGCCGTCGATGGCCTCGTACGTCGCCGCCGGCACCGGGTCCTGCCAGATCAGCACCTCGGAGGGCACCTCGGGACCGAGGTAGCGCTGGATCGGGCCCATGTCGCGGTGCGCGAGCTTGAACCAGGCGCGGGCGAACGCGTCGGCGAACGCCTCGGGCTCGTCGCGGAAGCGGCGCGAGATCTGCTCGTAGACCGGGTCGAAGCGCAGCGCCAGGTCGGTGGTGAGCATGCGGGGCTCGCGACGGCCGTCGCCGTGGGCGTCCGGCACCATGTCGGCGCCCGAGCCGTTCTTCGGGCGCCACTGCTTCGCGCCCGCGGCCGACTCCATCAGCTCCCACTCGTAGGCGAAGAGGATGTGGAAGAACTCGTTGTCCCAGCGGGTCGGGTGGTAGGTCCAGGTGACCTCGAGACCGCTGGTGACGGTGTCGGCGCCGTGGCCCTCGCCGTACCCGTTCTTCCAGCCGAAGCCCTGGTTCTCCAGCGGCGCGGCCTCGGGGTCGGGCCCGAGGCGGTCGTCCTGGTGGGCGCCGTGGGTCTTGCCGAAGGTGTGGCCGCCGGCGATGAGCGCGACGGTCTCCTCGTCGTTCATGGCCATCCGGCCGAAGGTCTCGCGGATGTCGCGGGCCGCGGCGACCGGGTCCGGCACGCCCTCGGGGCCCTCGGGGTTGACGTAGATGAGGCCCATGGTCGTGGCGCCCAGCGGCTTCTCCAGCTCGCGGTCGCCCGAGAAGCGCTTGTCGGTGCCGAGCCACTCGGTCTCGGGGCCCCAGTAGACGTCGTCGTCCGGCTCCCACACGTCGGCGCGGCCGCCGGCGAAGCCGAAGGTCTCGAAGCCCATGGACTCGAGCGCCACGTTGCCCGTGAGGATCATGAGGTCGGCCCACGAGATCTTCTTGCCGTACTTCTTCTTGATCGGCCAGATCAGGCGGCGGGCCTTGTCGAGGTTGACGTTGTCGGGCCAGCTGTTGAGCGGCGCGAAGCGCTGCATGCCGGCGCCCGCGCCGCCGCGGCCGTCGAACACGCGGTAGGTGCCGGCGCTGTGCCACGCCATGCGGATCATGAAGGGGGCGTAGTTGCCGAAGTCGGCCGGCCACCACGGCTGCGAGGTGGTGAGCACCTCGGCGATGTCGCGCTTCACCGCGGCGAGGTCGAGCGAGGAGAACTCCGCGGCGTAGTCGAAGTCGGGGTCCATCGGGTCCTTGGCCGGGGCGTGCTTGGCCAGGATGTCGACGTTGAGCTTGTTCGGCCACCACACGCGGTTGGGCTCGCCCTGCGTGGGGTGCGGCAGCGTGCTGCCGTGGGCGACCGGGCAGCCGGACGCCTCGCCGGGTGCCGGTACCGGGTCGTCCGTGGTGATCTGGCCGTGCTCGTTGCCGGGAGTGGGCTCGGTGGACATCGGGTTCCTTCCGTGGGGGCGGATGAGGGGCGGAGCAGGAGCAGCGAGGAGGGGTACGGCGCGCGTCAGGCGCCGTGCGCCGCGGCCGTGCAGGCGGGGCAGGTGCCCCAGTAGGTCACCTCGGCCTCGTCGATGACGAAGCCGTGGTCGTCGGAGGCGGTCAGGCACGGTGCCTGGCCGATCGCGCAGTCGACGTCGACGACCGCGCCGCAGGAGCGGCACACCAGGTGGTGGTGGTTGTCGGCGATGCGGGTCTCGTAGCGGGCCACCGAGCCGGCGGGCTGGATGCGCCGCAGCAGGCCCGCGCCGGTGAGGGCGTGGAGGGAGTCGTAGACGGCCTGGTGGGACACGGCCGGCAGCTCGGTGCGGACCGCGCCGATGATGGTCTCGGTGTCGGCGTGCGGGTGCGCGTGCACGGCGCCCAGCACCGCGACCCGGGGGCGGGTCACCCGCAGCGTCGCGGCCCGCAGCAGCTGCGGGAGGTCGACGCCGGCCGTGCCCGCGGCGCCGGGGACGCCCGGGGCGTCGAGGTCGGCGGCTTCGGTGGTCACGGGGACAACCTTGGCGCCTTTTCTTGAAGGAGTCAAGAAAAGGCGGTGTCGGGGACGCCACGTCGCGGCCGCCGCCCACGACGCAGAAGACCCCTCCACCGCGGTCGGTGGAGGGGTCTTCATGGATGGTGGAGCTGAGGGGACTCGAACCCCTGACCCTCTGCATGCCATGCAGATGCGCTACCAGCTGCGCCACAGCCCCATCCGTCTCGCGGCGGTCACCCGCCGATCGACTCGGAGAACATTAGCGCCTCCCCCGGACGGACGCGAATCGGGGGTCGGGGTGCGCCTCAGGCGCCGGCGTCGGCCGTCCGGTTGTAGGCCACGAGCCGCCAGCGGGGCTCGCCGGAGCGGCGCAGGGGGCGCTCGCGGAGCACGGCGTACCCGCAGTTCGTCATGCCCGAGTACGCCGAGGGCTCGCTCGCCGTGCCCGCGACGAGGGCCTCGACGGCGACCCGCAGGGCGGCCCCGTGGGCGACGGCGACCGCCAGCCCGTCGGCCGGGAGCGTGTCGGCCAGCTCGGTCAGGCACGCCTCGACGCGGGCGCGGACCTCCTGGAGCGTCTCGGCGCCCGGCACCGAGCTCCAGCGGCCGGTCACAAAGTCGACGTACTCCTGGGGCCACCGCTCGGCGTAGTCCTCGTGCGTGACCCCCTCGCGCTCCCCCAGCCCGAACTCGCGCAGGCGGGGGTCGGTGCGGACCTCGAGCCCCGCCGCACCGGCGACGTGCCTCGCCGTGACCGCCGCACGCTGCAGGTCCGAGGTCCACACGGCGACGGGGCGCAGCGCGGCGAGCCCGGGGGCCACCGCGGCGGCCTGGGCCAGCCCCGTCGGGCTCAGCTCGGAGTCGACCTGGCCCTGGATGCGGTGCGCCGCGTTCCAGGTGGTCTCGCCGTGGCGCAGCAGCACGAGGGTGCGCGCGGCGCCGGGCGGCTCGGTGCGGGACTCACTCACCGCCGGGGGTGACCTCCGCCGGGAGCGGCAGCACGGGGCAGTCGCGCCAGAGCCGCTCGAGGGCGTAGAAGCGGCGCTCCTCCTCGTGCTGCACGTGCACGACGATCTCGCCGTAGTCGATGAGCACCCAGCGCCCGTCGCGCTCGCCCTCGCGGCGGATCGGCTTGGCGCCGATCTCGCGCAGCTTGTCCTCGACCTCGTCGACGATGGCCTTGACCTGGCGGTCGTTGCTCGCGCTGGCCAGCACGAAGGCGTCGGTGATCGCGAGCTGCTCGCTCACGTCGAAGGCCAGGATGTCGGTCGCGAGCTTGTCGGAGGCGGCGCGGGCGGCGGCGTGCACCAGCTCCACGGCGTGGTCGGTGGCGGTCATGCAGGGCCTTTCACGGGGCTGCTGGAGGGACTGCTGGAGGAGCTGGTGCTCTCGTAGAGGTGGTGCTTGCCGATGTACTGCACGACGCCGTCCGGCACGAGGTACCAGACCGGCTCGCCCCGCCCGGTGCGCTCGCGGCAGTCGGTCGACGAGATGGCCAGGGCGGGGATCTCGAGCACCGTCACGCGGTCGCTCGGGATGGTCTCGAGCACGGCGGGGTCCATCGCGTAGCCGGGGCGGGTCACGCCGACGAAGTGGGCGAGGTCGAACATCTCCCCCGTGTCGCGCCACGTGAAGATGTTGGCGAGGGCGTCGGCGCCGGTGATGAAGAACAGCTCCGCCCCGGGCAGCTGGGCCCGCAGGTCGCGCAGGGTGTCGACCGTGTACGTCGGACCCGCGCGGTCGATGTCGACCCGGGACACCCGGAAGCGCGGGTTCGAGGCCGTCGCGACGACGGTCATGAGGTAGCGGTGCTCCGCCGGGGAGACCTGGCGCGCGGACTTCTGCCAGGGGTCGCCCGTGGGCACGAAGACGACCTCGTCGAGGTCGAAGGAGGACTGGACCTCCGAGGCGGCGACGAGGTGCCCGTGGTGGATCGGGTCGAACGTCCCGCCCATCACGCCGATGCGCCGCCCGGGGGTGGTCACCTCAGCTGTGCTCGCGACCGCCGGCGAACGCGAGGAGGCCCGCCATGAGGAGCAGGAAGATCAGCAGCACCACGCCACCGATGACGTAGGGCCAGATGGTGTGCTCCTCGCCGCCCGCCTCGGACGCCAGGACAGCGAACTCGCTCATCGACATGGCGGGGATCCTACCGGGCGGCGCTCGACCTCAGCGCACGTGCCCGTCACCGGTGACGACGTACTTGGTCGACGTCATCTCCGGCAGGCCCATCGGGCCCCGGGCGTGCAGCTTCTGCGTGCTGATGCCGATCTCCGCGCCGAAGCCGAACTCGCCGCCGTCGGTGAAGCGGGTGGAGGCGTTGACGAGCACCGCGGCCGAGTCGACGGCCGCGACGAAGCGGCGCGCGGCGGCCTGCGACTCGGTGACGATCGCGTCGGAGTGCCCGCTCGACCAGCGGCGCACGTGCGCGATCGCGCCCTCGAGGTCGTCGACGACGGCGGCCGCGATGTCGAGCGAGAGGTACTCCTGGCCCCAGTCGTCGTCGGTGGCGGCGACGACCCCGTCGTACTCGCCGAAGCGGTCGTCGCCGTGCACCGTCACGCCCCGCTCGGCCAGCGCGTCGATGAGGAGCGGCAGGAAGTCGTCGGCGACGTCCGCGTGCACCAGCACCGACTCCGCGGCGTTGCACACCGAGGTGCGGTGGGTCTTCGCGTTGACCACGATGGCGAGCGCCTTGTCGAGGTCGGCGGAGGCGTCGACGTACACGTGGCAGTTGCCCACGCCCGTCTCGATGACGGGCACGGTCGACTCCTCGACGACCGAGCGGATGAGCCCCGCCCCGCCGCGCGGGATGAGCACGTCGACGAGGCCGCGGGCGCGCATCAGCGCCTTGACGCTCTCGTGGGTGTCCCCCGGCACGAGCTGGACGACGTCGGCGGGCAGGCCCGCGGTGACGACGGCCTCGCGCAGCGCGGTCACGATCGCGGCGTTGCTCGACCGGGCGCTCGAGCTGCCGCGCAGCAGCACCGCGTTGCCCGACTTGAGGCAGATCCCGGCGGCGTCGGCCGTGACGTTCGGGCGGGCCTCGTAGATCATCCCGACCACGCCGAAGGGCACGCGCACCTGGCGCAGCTCCAGCCCGTTCGGCAGGGTGCCGCCGCGCACGACCTCGCCCACCGGGTCGGGCAGCGCCGCCACGTCACGCAGCCCGGCGGCCATCGCGGCGAGCCGCTCAGGGGTCAGCCGCAGCCGGTCGACGATGTTCGGCGGCGTGCCACCGGCCTCGGCCCGCTCCACGTCCTCGGCGTTGGCCGCCAGGATCGCCGCCTCGTGGGCCCCCAGCGCCGCTGCCATCGCCTCGAGCGCGGCGTCCTTGACCGCCCGCGTCGCCGTGGCGAGCTCGTAGCCCGCCTCCTTCGCACGCGCGGCCGCGGCGTGGACGTCCTCGGTGCTCATGCGCCGAGGGTACGGCGGGTGCCCCGCCCCCGCGCACCCGTTCCCACGGGTCGGGAAGGTCCCCGGGGCCCCGCCCGCGTGGGTCCGGACGCGCGCCCGGACGCACGCCCGGACGCACGAACGGCCCGGGTCCACGAGGGACCCGGGCCGTGCGTGCGGTGGCGGCGCGGAGGCCGCCACGCTCAGTTCTTGCGGGCCTCGACCGCGTCGGCCAGGGCGGGCAGGACCGAGTGCAGGTCGCCCACGACGCCGAAGTCGACGAGCTCGAAGATCGGCGCCTCCTCGTCCTTGTTGACCGCGACGATCGTCTTGGACGTCTGCATGCCGGCCCGGTGCTGGATGGCGCCGGAGATGCCGTTCGCGACGTACAGCTGCGGGGAGACCGTCTTGCCCGTCTGGCCCACCTGGAAGGTGTGGGGGATCCAGCCGGAGTCGACGGCCGCGCGGGACGCGCCGACGGCCGCACCCAGGGCGTCCGCCAGCTTCTCGACGGGGGCGAAGTCGCCGCCGGTGCCACGGCCACCGGAGACCACGATCGCGGCCTCGGTGAGCTCGGGGCGACCGGTCGACTGACGCGGCTGCGAGGCCACGACCTGCGCGCCCTTCGCGGCGTCGGAGATGGTCGGGGAGAACTGCTCGACCTCACCGGCGCCCGCGGCGTCCTCCGGCGTGGCGGAGTTCGGCTTGACCGTGATGATCGGCGTGCCGTGGGTGACCTTGCCGGTCAGCGTGTAGTTGCCGGCGAAGACCGACTGGGTCGCCGTGCCGTCCTCGGCCACGTCGACGGCGTCGGTGATGATCCCCGACGACGTCTTGATGGCCAGGCGCGCGGCCACCTCCTTGCCCTCCGAGCCCGACACCAGGAGCACCGCGGCCGGGGACGTCTTCTCCACGAGCTGCGCGAGCACCTCGGCCTTGGGCGCGACCAGGTAGCCCCGCACCTCGGCGTCGTCGACGACGTAGACCTTCTCCGCGCCGTACTTCTTCACCGTCTCCACGACGCCGGACGCGGCGTCCGCGCTGCCGATGAAGACCGCGGAGGGCGAGCCCAGCTTCTTCGCGATCGCGAGCAGCTCGTTGGTGGGCTTGCGCACCGCACCGTCGACGTGGTCGACCAGAACCAGAACCTCGGACATCAGCTGCAGCCCCTTCTCAGATGAACTTCTTCGAGGCGAGGAACCCGGCGAGCGCCTCGGCGCCGGACCCGTCCTCGTCGGTGACGATCTCGCCGGCGGTGCGCGGCGGCCGGGCGGTGGTGTCCTCCACCGCGGTCCACGCCGCAGCGGCGCCGACCTCGGAGGACTCCACGCCGATGTCGGCCAGCGTGAGCGTCTCGAGCGGCTTCTTCTTCGCGGCCATGATCCCCTTGAAGGAGGGGTAGCGCGCCTCGCCCGACTGGTCGGTCACGCTGAGCACGATGGGCAGCGTGGCGCCGACGACCTCGGTCGCGGTGTCGCCGTCGCGCTTGATGCGCACCTGGTCGCCCTGCGTCTCGACGACGGACGCCAGCGTGACCTGGGGCAGGCCCAGGCGCTCGGCGACCATGGCCGGCACGACGCCGCCGGAGCCGTCGGTGGAGGCCATGCCGAAGACGACGAGGTCGACCTTCGACTCGGCGCCCAGCTTCTCGACGGCCTTGGCCAGCACCAGCGAGGTGCCGACGTAGTCGGAGCCGGCGATGGCGTCGTCGCTCACGTGGACACCCTTGTCGGCACCCATCTGCAGCGCCTTGCGGACCGCGTCGACCGCCTTGGCGGGGCCGACGGTCAGCGCGGTGATGGTGATGTCCTCACCGTCGCGCTTCTCGCGCAGCTGCAGGGCCTGCTCCACGGCGTACTCGTCCAGCTCGGAGAGCAGGCCGTCGACGCCCTCGCGGTCGACCGTGTTGTCGGACTCGAACTTCCGGTCCGCCGTGGCGTCCGGGACGTGCTTCACACAGACGATGATGTTCATGGTGTGTGGCCTCGCGGCCCCTCCTGTGCACTCGGGTGTGTAGCTGAGGCTACTAGCAGGTAACGAGCTTGCGACGTGGCGTGCGTCACGGGCGGATCAGGCGCTCGAGCACGCGTCCCAGCACGAGCCAGAAGGCAGCACCGAGGCCGTAGTTCACCAGCGCGTTCTTCGTGTCGGCGTTGTCGCCGGTGAAGGCCATGATCCCGTCGTCCAGGGTGAAGACGCCGAGGTCGAAGAACCCGGCCAGGTCGAGCACCAGGCCCACGAGCCCGTTGCCCTGGTTGGCGTCGACGGCGATGCAGAGCGCGGCGACGGCGAGCGAGGTCGCGGCGACGAGGCACACGATCCAGACCACCTGGGCCACCACGGTGCGCGCCCGGCCGACGGAGAACGACGGCCGACGGCGCGGCTTCGACGCGCTCGACCCCTCCGCCGCCGACGACCCGGTCGTCGCGGTCGACGTCTCTCCAGCTGCTGGCTTCTCAGGACCGACCACGGGCTCCATCCTCGACCTCGCCTACGGGACGGGGGTCAGTGTGGCACAGGTCTCCAGGACCCCGGACGGCGTCCCACCTGCGCGGGCCGCCGTCCCACGGGCCGTCGTCCCCCACGCCTCCCCCACGCCTCCCCCGCGCCTTCCCCCGCGCCTCCCCCGGGGGTCAGCGACCGGTGAACCGCGCCTTGCCGGGACCGTTCTCGACGAACGAGCGCAGACCGACCCGGGCGTCCTCGGTCGCGAACAGGCCGGCGAACTGAGCCCGCTCGATCGCCAGTCCCGTCGGGAGGTCGACCTCCAGGCCCTGGTCGACCGACTCCTTGACCGCCCGCAGGGCGTACGGCGCGGCGGTGGCGAGCTGCCGCGCCCACGCCAGGGCCTCGTCGTACACGTCGCCGGCCGGGACCACCCGGTCGACGAGGCCGATGCGCAGCGCCTCGTCGGCCTTCACGAAGCGGCCCGTGAACATGATGTCCTTCGCCCGCGACGGGCCCACGAGGCGCGCGAGGCGCTGGGTCCCGCCGGCGCCGGGGATGATGCCGAGGAGCACCTCGGGCTGGCCCAGCACCGCGTCCTCGGCGGCGAACCGCACGTCGGCCGCGAGCGCGAGCTCGCACCCGCCGCCCAGGGCGTAGCCGTTCACCGCCGCCACGACGGGCTTGGGGATGGCCGCGACGGCCGTCACGGCCGACTGCACCGAGTGGGACAGCTCGACCATCTCGGCGTAGGAGACCTCGGCCATCTCCTTGACGTCGTTGCCCGCGGCGAAGACGCGCTCCCCGCCCCAGATCACGACGGCGCGCACGTCGGCGCGCTCGGTGGCCTCGGCCGCGGCCGCGCGCAGCTCGGCCTGCACGGCGAAGCTGATCGCGTTCATCTTCGGCCGGTCCAGGCGCAGCGTGGCGACGCCGTCGGCCACCTCCAGTCGTACGAACTCACCCATCGGTTCCCACCTCGTCGTGTGCGTGCGGTCGTGTGCGTGCTGCCCCGCGCATCATGCCGTGCGCGGCGCGGGCGGGCGTGACCCGGACCACGGCGAGGGATCCCGGCCGGTCGGCCGGGTCGGCGGACGCGGGCGGCTCGCGTCGCCCATGATGGGAGGCATGAGTCCGGGCCTGTGGAGCTATGCGGGACAGGTCGCGCCGGTGTGGCCGGGACGCAACTGGCCGCTCGGCGCGACGTGGTCGCCCGAGTCCACCAACTTCGCCGTCTACTCCCCCCACGCGACCGCCTGCTGGGTCTGCGTCTTCGACGAGGACGGCGCCGAGGTGCGCCACGCCCTCACGGAGCGCTCGCTGGGCATCTGGCACGGGGCGCTGCCCGACCTGCCCCCCGGCACCCGCTACGGCTACCGGGTCGACGGCCCGTGGGACCCCGCCCAGGGGATGCGGTTCAACCCCGCCAAGCTGCTGCTCGACCCCTACGGCCAGGCGGTGAGCGGCACGATCGACCCGGGCCAGCCGCTCTTCGGCTACCGGTTCGACGACCCCACGCGGCGCAACGACGACGACTCGGCGCCGTGCACGGCCCGCAGCGTCGTGGTCGATCCCTCCTTCGACTGGGAGGGCGAGCGGCCGATGCAGCGCCGCTGGCGCGACACGGTCGTCTACGAGCTGCACGTCAAGGGCTTCACCCAGCTCCACGACCGCGTGCCCGAGGAGCTGCGCGGCACCTACGCCGGGCTCGGCACGCCGGCCGTGACCGACTACCTGAACGACCTCGGGGTGACGGCCGTCGAGCTCCTGCCCGTGCACCAGTTCTTCTCCGAGCCGGGGCTGACGGCGCGCGGGGCAGCGAACTACTGGGGCTACAACTCCATCGGCTACTTCGCCCCGCACAACGCCTACAGCGCGTCCGGCGACCGCGGCGAGCAGGTCACCGAGTTCAAGCAGATGGTCAAGGACCTGCACCGGGCCGGCATCGAGGTCATCCTCGACGTCGTCTACAACCACACCGCCGAGGCCGGGCCGATGGGCCCGACGCTGTCCTTCCGCGGCCTCGACGACCGCGGCTTCTACCGGCGGGTGGCGCCCTCCGCCCCCACGAGCGACGCGGCGCCCGGCCCCCTCGGTCCCTTCGACGACACCTACTGGGACGTCACCGGCTGCGGCAACACGGTCAACAGCGAGGACCCCCTGGCCCTGCGGATGATCCTGGACTCGCTGCGCTACTGGGTCACCGAGATGCACGTGGACGGGTTCCGCTTCGACCTCATGTCGGCGCTGACCCGCACCGGCCACCGCGTCGACATGACGAGCGACCTGCTCGTCGCCATCGGCCAGGACCCGGTGCTGCGCCACGTGAAGCTGATCGCCGAGCCGTGGGACGCCTCGATGGACGGCTACCTCGTCGGCGCCATGCCGCCGCCGTGGGTGGAGTGGAACGACCAGTACCGCGACACGGTCCGCGACTTCTGGCGCGGCCAGACCCCGGGCCTGCACGCCGTCGCCACCCGCCTGGCCGGCAGCAGCGACCTGTACGCCGACGACGGCCGCTCGGCGTACAACTCGGTCAACTTCGTCACCGCCCACGACGGGTTCACGGTGCGCGACCTCGTCTCCTACGACCGCAAGCACAACGAGGCCAACGGCGAGGACAACCGGGACGGCACCGACGGCAACCGCTCCTGGAACCACGGCGTGGAGGGCGAGACCGACGACGAGCGGATCCTCGCCCGGCGGCGGCGCCAGGCCGCGAACCTGATGGCGACCCTGTGCCTGTCGAACGGGGTCCCGATGATCACCGCGGGCGACGAGCGGGGCCGCACCCAGGGCGGCAACAACAACGCCTACTGCCAGGACAACCCCACCTCGTGGATCGACTGGCGCCCCGACGACGCGTGGCTCGACGTGTACGACGTGGTCAAGACCGCGCTGCGGCTGCGGCGCGAGCACCCGGCGCTGCGGCAGCGGCACTGGTTCGAGGGCCGGCCCACCATCCGCGGCGGTCCGCGCGACCTCGCCTGGCTGCACCCCAGCGGTCGCGAGATGCGGGCCGAGGACTGGCACGACGGGGCGCAGCGTGCGGTCGGCATGTTCGTCTCGGGCGCCCCGCTGCGCTCCCCCGGCCCGCGGGGCGAGCAGCAGGTCGACTCGTCGTTCGTGCTGTGGTTCAACGCCGCGCACGAGTCCGTGAAGGTGCTGCTGCCGGAGAACGACTGGGTGCAGTCCGGCGAGGTGGTGCTGTCCACCAGCGACGAGATCGGGGTCGGGACGCCGCTGAAGGCCGGCGACGGGATCGACGTGCGCAGCCGCTCGGTCGTCGTCATCCGCGCCACCTGACGGCGGGGCGTGGCAGCATCGTCGCGTGTCGACCACGGACGATCCCTCGCTCTCCCGCACCTGGGCCTGGCTGCGGGCGCGGCCCTCCGCGGTCCTCATGCTCGTCCAGCTGGGCGGGATCCTCGCCTACCCGTTCCTCGGCGACTCCCCGACGGGGCGCGGGCTGTTCAGCACCATCGGCCTGCTCGTGCTCGTGCTCGCGGTCTTCGCGGTGCGGGCCACGCAGGCCCTGACGTGGGTGTCCGTGGTGCTGGGCGTGCCGGTGGTGGTGCTGACCGTGCTCGAGGCGGTGCGCCCCGAGGACGGCATCGTCGTGGCGTCCTCGGTGCTGCACGCCGCGTTCTACCTCTACACGGCGTACGCGCTGATCCGCTACATGTTCCACGACGACCACGTGACCACCGACGAGATCTGGGCGACGGGAGCCACCTTCACCGTCGTGGCGTGGGGCTTCGCCTACCTGTACGCCGCGGTCCAGGTCGTGTGGCCCGGCTCGTTCACCGCCGCGGTGGACCCCGAGGCCGACCGCACCTGGGTCGAGCTGCTCTTCCTGTCGGTCACCACGCTGACGAGCACGGGCCTGTCCGACGTCGTGCCCGTGCTGCCCCACGCCCGCTCGGTCGTGATGATCGAGCAGATCGCCGGGATGCTCTACATCGCGCTGGTGATCGCCCGGGTGATGGCGCTGCTCAGCGCCCGGGAGGCCCGCCGCGAGCTCGGCCGGGGCCCCGAGCTCTGAGCCGCTCGCGCGCACTTCCCGCCACCCCCTAGGGTCGGGCCCATGGTCGGACGCATCCCCGTCATGAACGTCGCGCCCGTCGTCGACCTCGGCCGTCAACCGGCCAAGGCGACCGTCGGCGAACCCTTCCCCGTGACCGCCACCGTGTTCCGCGAGGGGCACGACCGCCTCGGCGCCGAGGTGGTCCTCACCGACCCCGCGGGCGTGCGCAGGCCCCCGGTCCCGCTCGAGCCCCACCCCGTCGAGCCCAACGAGTACGCCGCGTGGGTCACCCCCGACACCGAGGGACCCTGGACGTTCACGATCCAGGCGTGGTCGCACCCGATCGCGACGTGGCAGCACGCCGCGGGGGTGAAGATCCCCGCCGAGGTGGACGTCGACCTGATGTTCACCGAGGGGCGGCTGCTCCTCGAGCGGGTGCTGGCCGAGGGCGGGCTCACGGCCGCGGAGACCGAGGTGCTGCAGGGCGCCCTCGCCGTCACCACCGACGACTCCTCCCCCGCCACCCAGCGCCTCTCCCAGCTCGAGGCGCCCGAGGTGCGGGCCGTGCTGGCCGCGCACCCGCTGCGCGAGCTCGTCACCCTCGAGGGGCCGTTCCCGTTCTTCGCCGACCGCACCCGCGCGCTGTTCGGCAGCTGGTACGAGTTCTTCCCGCGCTCCGAGGGCGCGTACGTCGACGACGACGGCAAGGTCGTGAGCGGGACGCTGCGCACCGCCGCGCAGCGGCTCGACGCCGTCGCCGCGGCCGGGTTCGACGTGATCTACCTGCCGCCGATCCACCCGATCGGCGAGGTCAACCGCAAGGGCCCGAACAACACGCTCACCCCCGGTCCGGACGACCCGGGCTCGCCGTGGGCCATCGGCTCGCGCCACGGCGGCCACGACGCGGTGCACCCCGACCTCGGGACGGTCGAGGACCTCGACGCGTTCGTCGCCCGGGCCCGCGAGCTGGGCCTGGAGGTCGCGCTCGACCTCGCCCTGCAGGCGGCGCCCGACCACCCCTGGGTGACGACCAACCCGGAGTTCTTCACCACGCGCGCCGACGGCACGATCGCGTACGCCGAGAACCCGCCGAAGAAGTACCAGGACATCTACCCGATCAACTTCGACAACGACCCGACGGGCATCTGCCGCGAGGTGCTCCGCGTCGTCAAGCACTGGATGCGCCACGGCGTGCGGATCTTCCGCGTCGACAACCCGCACACGAAGCCGGTGGCGTTCTGGGAGTGGCTGCTGGCCGAGGTGCGCCGCACCGATCCCGACGTGCTCTTCCTGGCGGAGGCGTTCACCAAGCCGGCCATGATGCGCGGGCTCGGCGCCGTGGGCTTCCACCAGTCGTACACGTACTTCACGTGGCGCACGGCGAAGTGGGAGATCGAGGACTACCTGCGCGAGCTCTCCACCGAGACCGACCACGTGATGCGGCCCAACTTCTTCGTCAACACCCCCGACATCCTCCACGCCTTCCTGCAGTACGGCGGACCCGCGGCCTTCAAGATCCGCGCGGCGCTGGCGGCGACCAGCTCGCCGACCTGGGGGGTGTACGCCGGCTACGAGCTCTTCGAGCACGTCGCGGTGAAGCCGGGCAGCGAGGAGTACCTGGACTCGGAGAAGTACCAGGTCCGCATCCGCGACTGGGACCGCGCGGAGGCCGAGGGGCGCACGCTCACGCCGTACCTGACGCGGCTCAACGAGCTGCGTCGCGACCACCGCGCGCTGCAGCTGCTGCGCAACATCACGATCCACCACAGCGACGACGAGAACGTCATCGTGTACTCCAAGCGGGCGCCCGGCGCGGGCCCGGACGGCACCGACGACGTCGTCATCGTGGTCATCAACCTGGACCCGCACGCCACCCGCGAGACCACCGTCCACCTCGACATGCCCTCCCTGGGCCTGGACTGGGCCGAGGCCTTCGAGGTCACCGACGCCTTCACCGGCGAGACGTGGACGTGGCGCGAGCACGACTACGTCCGTCTGGACCCCTCGCACGAGCCTGCGCACGTGCTGACCGTCAGGAGCCTGCGATGACCGCCACCGACCCCGTGGCCCACGGACCCCTGGTCGACGGAGGGCCCGGCGTGCCCGAGGTGCCCCCGACGCCCGAGGTCGAGCCGGCCGAGCCGATCGCGAAGATCGAGCCGGAGTGGTTCAAGACCGCGGTGTTCTACGAGGTGCTGGTCCGCTCGTTCCGCGACTCCAACGGGGACGGCACCGGCGACTTCCGCGGCCTGGTCGAGAAGCTCGACTACCTGCAGTGGCTCGGCGTCGACTGCCTGTGGATCCCGCCGTTCTTCCCCTCTCCGCTGCGCGACGGCGGGTACGACGTCGCCGACTACACCGGCGTGCACCCGGAGATCGGCACGATCGACGACTTCCGGCTCTTCCTCGACGAGGCCCACAAGCGCGGCATCCGCGTGATCATCGACTTCGTCATGAACCACACGAGCGACGCGCACCCGTGGTTCCAGGCGAGCCGGTCCGACCCCGAGGGCCCGTACGGCGACTTCTACGTGTGGTCGGACAACGACGACCTCTACGAGGACGCCCGCATCATCTTCGTCGACACCGAGCCGTCCAACTGGACGTGGGACCCGGTGCGCCAGCAGTACTTCTGGCACCGGTTCTTCAGCCACCAGCCGGACCTGAACTTCGACAACCCGAAGGTCCAGGAGGCGATGCTCGAGGCGATGGCGTTCTGGCTCGACATGGGCATGGACGGCTTCCGCCTCGACGCCGTCCCCTACCTCTACGAGCGCCCGGGCACCAACGGCGAGAACCTGCCCGAGACCCACGAGATGCTCAAGCGGGTCCGCAAGTTCGTCGACGACAACTACCCGGGCCGCGTCCTGCTGTGCGAGGCCAACCAGTGGCCCGCCGACGTGGTGGAGTACTTCGGCGACTTCGAGTCGGGCGGCGACGAGTGCCACATGGCGTTCCACTTCCCGGTGATGCCGCGCATCTTCATGGCGGTGCGCCGCGAGTCGCGCTTCCCGATCTCGGAGATCCTCGAGCAGACCCCCGAGATCCCGTCGAACTGCCAGTGGGGCATCTTCCTGCGCAACCACGACGAGCTGACGCTCGAGATGGTGACGGACGAGGACCGCGACTACATGTGGTCGGAGTACGCCCAGGACCCGCGGATGAAGGCCAACATCGGCATCCGCCGCCGGCTGGCGCCCCTGCTCGACAACGACATCAACCGCCTCGAGCTGTTCAACGCGCTGCTGCTCTCCCTGCCGGGCTCGCCGGTGCTCTACTACGGCGACGAGATCGGGATGGGCGACAACATCTGGCTCGGCGACCGCGACGGCGTCCGCACCCCGATGCAGTGGACGCCCGACCGCAACGCCGGGTTCTCGGTGGCCAACCCCGGCAAGCTCTACCTGCCGCTCGTGCAGGACCCGGTCTACGGCTACCAGAGCGTCAACGTGGAGTCGCAGCTGGAGAACTCCTCCTCGCTGCTGCACTGGACCCGGCGCCTGCTGCAGGTGCGCCGCGGCCACCACGCCTTCGGGCTCGGCACGTTCCACGACCTCGGCGGCTCGAACCCGAGCGTGCTGTCCTACGTGCGCGAGCACACGGACGAGAACGGCAAGCGGGACGTGATCCTCTGCGTCAACAACCTCTCGCGCTTCCCGCAGCCGGTCGAGCTGGACCTGCGCCGCTTCGAGGGACACGGGATGGTCGAGCTGCTGGGCGGCGTGCCGTTCCCCGCGATCGGCGAGCTGCCCTACCTGCTGACCCTCGGGGGCTACGGCTTCTACTGGTTCCGCATCACCGCCCCCGCCGACGACACGGGCTCCGACACCGCCGTCGAGTCCTCCACGCAGTCCGCCCAGGGAGGTCCGTCGTGACCGACAACAGCGAGCACACCCCGGCCGAGCGCCTCACCGAGCACCTGGCGCACGCCCGGTGGTTCGGCGGCAAGGGCCGTCCCTTCCACGTGAGCGGCGTGCGCCGCGCCGGCGACCTGCGCGGCACCGGGAGCGACGACGACCCCTTCGTCGCGATCGAGCTCGTCGAGGTCACCTACACCGACGCGGAGGCGGACGCGGAGGCGGACGCGGCGGCGGACGGGGAGGGCGCCACCGAGCTCTACCAGGTGCCGGTGGCCTGCTACCGCGACCGCCAGGAACGCCTCGACCACGCGTTCGTCGGCTGGTGGGAGGTGCCGGGCCTGCCGCCGGCGGCGGACGACCCCGAGAGCACCGAGCACGGCTGGGCGCACGTGTACGACGCGGCGCACGACCGCGTCGCGATGCGTGCCTGGCTGGCCGCCTTCGAGCGCGCCCGGGACAACGCCGTGGACGCCTCGAGCAGCCTGGTCTTCCACCGCCTGCCGGGCCACGAGCTCGACGTGACGGCCAAGGGCAGCCTGTTCAGCGGCGAGCAGTCGAACTCGTCGGTGATGTTCGGCGAGGACGCCCTCATGAAGATCTTCCGCAAGGTGACGCCGGGCGTGAACCCGGACGTGCAGGTGCACGACGTCCTCACCCGCGCGGGCTCCGACCACGTCGCCGCCCTGTACGGCTGGCTCGACGTGGTCGACGAGACCTCCGACGCCGTCATCCAGCTCGCGATGCTGCAGCAGTTCCTCCGCACCGCCAGCGACGGGTGGGACCTCGCCCAGGCGTCGGTGCGCAACCTCTTCGCGGAGGCCGACCTGCACGCGGACGAGGTCGGCGGCGACTTCGCCGGCGAGTCCGCCCGCCTGGGCGTCGCGCTCGCCGAGACCCACGCCGTGCTCGCCGACCACTTCCCGGTCGAGCTGCGCCGCGGCGACGACGTGCGCGCGCTCGCCGACTCCATGCACCGCCGCCTCGACGCCGCCCTCGAGGTCGTGGCCGACCTCGCGCCGTACGCGGACGGGCTGCGCGCCCGCTTCGACCGCGTCGCCGAGCTCGACGAGGTGCCCGTGCAGCGGGTCCACGGCGACCTGCACCTGGGCCAGACCCTGCGCACGACGCGCGGCTGGAAGATCGTCGACTTCGAGGGCGAGCCGGCCAAGCCGCTGCACGAGCGGCTCGTGCCCGACACGGTGTGGCGCGACGTCGCCGGCATGCTGCGCTCCTTCGACTACGCCCCGCGGGTCGTCGCCCGCACGCTCGAGGCCCCCGACGAGGCGATCGCCGAGCAGCGTGGGTACCGGGCCGAGGAATGGGCGGCGCACAACCGACGGGCCTTCCTGTCGGCGTACGCCGGCCGCGACCTGACCCCCGAGGAGGACGCCCTGCTCACCGCCTACGTGGCCGACAAGGCCGTCTACGAGACCGTCTACGAGACCCGCAACCGGCCCGGCTGGGTGGGCATCCCCCTGGCCGCGATCGCCAGGATCGGAGCCCGATGACCCCCGCCGACACCCCCGCCACGCCCGCTCCCGGCTCCCCCGGCCCGTCCGCCTCGCCGCAGCCGAGGCCGGTCGACCCCGCCGAGCTCGACCTGCTCGTCGACGGCCGCCACGGCCAGCCGCACGCGGTGCTCGGCCCCCACCCCCACGACGGCGGCGTCACGGTGCGCGTCCTGCGCCACCTGGCCTCCTCCGTCGAGGTGGTGCACGGCGGCCGCCGCACGCCGCTGACCCACGAGCGCTCCGGCGTGTGGGTGGGCGTCCTGCCGGTCGCCGAGGTGCCCGACTACCGGGTCCAGGTGCGCTACGGCGAGGGCGAGCCGGTGCTGGTCGACGACCCGTACCGCTACCTGCCGACCCTCGGCGAGACCGACCTGCACCTGGTCAACGAGGGCCGCCACGAGCAGCTGTGGACCGTGCTCGGCGCCCACGTGCGGCACTACGCCGGCGCCGACAGCCCCGTCAGCGGCACCTCGTTCGCCGTCTGGGCGCCCCGCGCCCGCGGCGTGCGGGTCAAGGGCGACTTCAGCTCCTGGGACGGCCGCGAGCTGCCGATGCGCCAGCTCGGCGTCTCCGGCGTGTGGGAGATCTTCCTGCCCGGCGTCGGGGCGGGCGCGCACTACAAGTACGACGTGCTCGGCGCCGACGGCACGTGGCGCGAGAAGGCCGACCCGCTGGCCTTCCACACCGAGGTCGCGCCGCTCACCGCGTCCGTCGTCCACGAGTCGGCCCACCAGTGGGGCGACGACGCGTGGATGGCCGAGCGCGCGACGAAGCAGCCCGTCGCCGAGGCCATGAGCATCTACGAGCTGCACCTCGCCTCGTGGCGCCGCGGCCGGTCGTACGACGAGCTGGCCGACGAGCTGGTGCCCTACCTCGCCGACCTCGGGTTCACCCACGTCGAGCTGATGCCGGTCATGCAGCACCCGTTCGGCGGCTCGTGGGGCTACCACGTGACGTCGTACTACGCGACGGACTCACGCTTCGGCGACCCCGACGGCTTCAAGCGGCTCGTCGACCGGCTCCACCAGGCCGGCATCGGCGTCATCCTCGACTGGGTGCCCGGCCACTTCGCGACCGACGAGTGGGCGCTGGTGAGCTTCGACGGCACCGCGCTCTACGAGGACCCCAACCCCCAGCGCGGCTGGCACAAGGAGTGGGGCAGCCACATCTTCGACTTCGGCCGGCGGGAGGTGCGCAACTTCCTGGTCGCCAACGCGCTGTTCTGGCTGGAGGAGTTCCACGCCGACGGGCTGCGCGTCGACGGCGTCGCGTCGATGCTCTACCTCGACTACTCCCGCGAGGAGGGTGAGTGGACGCCGAACGTCCACGGCGGCCGGGAGAACCTCGAGGCGGTCAACTTCCTGCAGGAGATGAACGCGACCGTCTACAAGCGGGTGCCCGGCATCGTCACGATCGCCGAGGAGTCGACGTCGTGGCCCGGCGTCACCCGCCCCACCGACGTCGACGGCCTCGGGTTCGGCTTCAAGTGGAACATGGGCTGGATGCACGACTCGCTGGGCTACGTCGCGCACGACCCGGTGCACCGCGCGTACCACCACGGCGAGCTCACCTTCTCGCTCGTGTACGCGTTCTCGGAGAACTACGTGCTGCCGATCAGCCACGACGAGGTCGTGCACGGCAAGGGCTCCCTGCTGCGCAAGATGCCGGGCGACCGCTGGCGTCAGCTCGCGAACCTGCGCGCCTACCTGGCCTACATGTGGGCGCACCCCGGCAAGCAGCTGCTGTTCATGGGCTGCGAGTTCGGCCAGGAGTCGGAGTGGGCCGAGTCCCGCGAGCTCGACTGGTGGCTGCTGGACCACCCCGAGCACCGCGGGGTCCACGCGCTGGTGCGCGACCTCAACCGGGTGTACGTCGACAGCCCCGCCCTGCACGGCGCCGACGGCGACCCCGCCGGCTTCGCGTGGGTCGACGCCAACGACGCGACCCGCAACACCCTCTCCTTCGTACGGCGCGCCCCCGGCGCCCCGGACGTGGTCTGCGTCGTCAACTTCGCCGCCACGCCCCACGAGGACTACCGCCTCGGCCTGCCCGCGGCCGGCCGCTGGGACGAGGTGCTCAACACCGACGCGGAGGCCTACACGGGCTCCGGCGTCGGCAACCTCGGCTCGATCGAGGCCGTCGAGGGCGAGCACCTCGGCCAGCCGGCGCACGCCGACATCGTCGTGCCGCCGCTGGGCGCGGTCTGGTTCCGCCGGGCCTGAGGGCCCGGCGGGACCGGCGCCTCAGGGCGCGTCGGGGGCGCGTCAGGGGCGCGTCAGGCGCCGGCGGAGGAGAGCATCTCCTCGCAGGCCTCGGTGAACGTGCCGACCTGCTCGCCCAGGTCGACGCTCGGCGTCGTCGTGCGGTCGAAGCCCGCGTGCAGGCGGCACAGCAGCGACTGCTCGCCGTCGACCGCGAGGACCTCGAGCTTCGCCAGCGGCGGGGCGGTCGCGTCCGCCGGGACGCAGGAGTGGCCGTGGTCGTAGCCCGCGACGCTCAGCTCGGTGCACGTCTCGCCGGGCACCGCCTCGGTGAAGAACGCGGTCGGCGGGTCGGACGGGTAGAGCTCGACGGCGAAGGACGTCAGGCCGCTGGCCTGGTCGGTCCAGCCGCACGCGACGTACTGCGTCTGGTCGGAGTCGGGGTCGCCCAGGGTGAGCTGCTCCGGGGGCAGCACCTCGTAGGGGCCCACCAGCTCCTCCAGCACGGCGGGCGGCTCGTCGCAGACCGACGCCTCGAACGCGGCGTTGTCCGTGGCACTCGACAGGGCGTCGGGCCGGCCCTCCCCCGAGCCCCCGGTGTCGCCGGTGTCGTCGGAACCACCCCCGTCCCCGGAGCAGGCGGTCGCGGACAGGGTGAGGACCGCCGCGAGGACGGTCGTGCGGAGCAGGCGCGTCGTGGTCACGGCGCGAGAGCCTACGGTCCGCACCTGTCGGTAGGGTGAACAGCGTGAGTGAGGACCGGGGACCCGTGCACGTCGCGACGCTGTCGCCCGGGGTGGCCCACGTGACCTGGGGCACGGAGGCGGTGACCGAGGGCTGGGCCGACGCCGTCGCCACCGTCCGTGCCGGGGTCGAGGAGGCGCTCGCCACCCACGCCCGGGTCGAGGCGCGGGTGCGCGCCGACGACGCGCTGGGCCAGCGGGTCGCCACCTGGTCGGGGATGCGCCGCGAGGGCGTGCTGCGCGGCCTGCCGTCGCCGGAGGGGCCGGTGGACCACGTGCTCTACGCCCGCCTCGCCACCGACGCCCCGACCGACCAGCCCGAGGGCTTCCGGGCGCTGCTCAACTCGTTCCTGCCCCGCAAGCGCGCGATCGGCCAGATGCTGGTGCGGGACACGGCCGGGCGGGTGCTGCTGTGCCAGCTGACCTACAAGCGCGACTGGGACCTGCCCGGCGGGGTCGTGGAGGTCAACGAGTCGCCGCAGGTGGCCACGTCGCGCGAGGTGCTCGAGGAGCTGGCGCTCGACATCCCCGCGGGCCGGCTGCTGCTGACCGACTGGCTGCCGCCGTGGAGCGGCTGGGACGACGCCGTGACGCTCGTGTTCGACGGCGGCGTGCACGACGCCGACGCACTGGTGTCCCGGGTCGTGCGCCAGGAGAAGGAGATCCGCGGCCTGGCCTTCTGCACCCCCGAGGAGGTCGCGGAGCGCTGTGCCGACTTCACGGCCCGCCGCGTGCGAGCCGCGCTCGTCAACGTCGCGGGCGACGGGCCGGCGTACACCGAGTCCGGCCGCTGACGCCGCGGGGCCAGCGCGATCCCGGCCCCGACGAGCAGCACGAGGCCCCCGAGCGCCTCCGCACCGTTGGGCCGCTCCCCCAGCAGGACCCACGCGGACGCCATCGCGACGACCGGCACCAGCAGGATCCACGGCACGACCTGCGCGGCGGCGTACCGGCCGAGCAGCGAGTTGAAGATGCCGTAGCCGACCAGCGAGGCCAGGCCCGCGGTGTAGAGCGTGGAGACGACCGCCTCCCAGCCGAGCCCGGTCAGCGCGGCGCCGACGACGCCGGGCCCGTCGAGCACGAGGGCCAGGCCGAGCGCCGGGACCGGTACGACGAGCCCCGACCACACGGTGAGGCCCAGGCCCCCGGTGATCCCCGAGGCACGGGCCGCCACGTTGCCCAGCGCCCAGGACAGGGCGCCGCCGAGGCACAGCAGGAGCGCGAGCAGCGGCGTCGTCGCCTCCCGGCCCACCGCCACCACGCCCAGGCCGGCGCACCCCAGCAGGACGCCCCCGAGCTGCCGCACCCCGGGCCGCTCGCCGAGCACGCCCGCCGCGATGACGATGGTCAGCAGCACCTGCGCCTGCAGCACGAGGGCCGCGAGACCGGGCGGCATCCCCGCGTGCAGCGAGGCGTAGAGGAGGCCGAACTGGCCGAGCGACATGAGCGCCCCGATGAGGGCGACGGTCCGCCACGGTGCCGCCGGTCGCGGCACGAGGAAGACGGCGGGGAGCGCGACCACCACGAAGCGCACGGCGAGGAACACCAGGGGCGGCACGCCGGCCATGCCCCACTCGATGACGACGAAGTTGAGGCCCCACACCAGGGCGACGACGAGGGCGAGGAGGGTGTCACGGCGGCTCACGGGCCCCAGCCTGCCGCCGTAGGACCGTGAAGCACCAGCGAACGATCGACGGCTCGACCATGTAGCGTCGCTGCATGATCGATCTCGCCGCCCTGGCGTCGCTGCGCGCCGTGGACCACCACGGCTCGGTGGTCGCGGCCGCCGACGCCCTGGGCTACACCCCCAGTGCGGTGTCCCAGCAGGTCAAGCGGCTCGAGCGGCAGGCGGGCCTCGACCTGCTGGAGCGCGTCGGGCGGGGCGTGGTGCTCACCCGCGCCGGTCGCCAGCTCGTGGCCGACGGGGCGGCCCTGCTCGCCGAGCTGGAGCGCATCGAGGCCGACCTGCACGCCGGCTCGGGCGCGGTGGTCGGACGGCTGCGGGTCACGGCGTTCTCGACCGCGGTGCGGGGCATCGTGGCGCCGGCGGCCCGGGCGCTGCTCGACGCCCACCCGGGCCTCGTCCTGGCGTTGACCGAGGAGGAGCCGTGGGACACCGTCGACCTCGTGGCCCGGGGCCAGGTGGACGTGGGCGTCGCCCACTCGTGGGGCGACGTGCCGCTCGCGGTGCCCGAGCACGTCGCCACGCACGAGGTCGGGCGCGACGTCGCCGACGTCGTGCTGCCGGTCGACCACCCGCTGGCCGGCCGCGGGACCGTCACGGCCGCCGCGCTGGTCGGCGAGCCGTGGATCGCGACCCCGCCGGGCACCATCTGCCGCGAGTGGCTCGAGCGCATGCACGACGGCACCGGGGCGCGGCCCCGCATCGCGCACCAGTCCCGCGAGTTCGACTCGCACCTCGCCCTCGTGGCCGCCGGGCTCGGCATCGCGCTGGTCCCGCGGCTCGGCCGGGCGGCGCTCGGCCCCGGGCTCACCACCCTCGAGGTGAGCGACCCGGAGCCGACGCGCAGCGTGCTCGCGCTGCACCGGCGTACCCAGGGGTCGTCGCCGGCCGTCGCCGCGACCCTCGCCGCGCTCGACGCGGCGTGGGCGGCGCGCTGAGGCCGCCGAGCACCGCTGCGTGAGCGGGAGCCGGGGTCAGAACAGCGCGGAGGCCAGCTGCTGGCGGGCGCGGGCGACCCGCGGGTCGGCGTTGCCGACCACGCCGAACAGCTCGACGAGGTGTCGGCGCACCCGCTCCTTGTCGTCGCCCGCGGCGCGGCGCACGACCTCGACGAGACGGGCGAAGGCGTCGTCGACGTGCCCGCCGAGCACGTCGAGGTCGGCCACGAGGATCTGCGCGTCGACGTCGTCGGCCCGCTCGGCCGCCGCGGCGCGGGCGGCCTGCAGGTCGGCGGTCGCGGTGCGGCGCAGCAGCTGGGCGCGGGCCCGACCGGTCGCCGCCTCGGCGTCGGCGGGGTTCGCGGCCAGGAGCTTCTCGTACTCGGCGATCGCCCGGTCGTTGTCGCCGGCCTCCAGGGCCTCCTGGGCGGGCAGGTAGCGCGGGTCGATGGCAGGCTCGCCACCGTCCTCGTCCTCGGCGCCCGCGCCGGGCGCGGCGGCCAGCGGCTGGTGGCGCTGCGTGATGCCCTGGGCGGCGAGCTGCTGCACGACCTGGGTGAGCGCGGCGCGCAGCTCCTCGAGCGGCAGCACGTCCTGGAACAGGGGCATGGGCCGGCCGTCCAGCACGGCGACCACGAGCGGGATCGAGGGGATCTGCATGGCCTGGGCGATCTGCGGCGTCGCGTCGATGTCGACGAGGCCCACGAGGAACCGGCCCTCGAACTCGGCCGACAGGGCCGCCACGTCGTCGGCGAGCTGGCCGCTCTCCGGCATCCGCGAGCGCGAGAAGAAGACGAGGAGGACGGCCGCGGTGCGCGACGCCTCGAGCACCGCCTGGAAGCTCTGCTCGTCCACGAGCGTCGCGTACGGCGAGGGCGCGCCGGCGGGGCCGCCCGCCGTACCGCCACCGGCCGCAGCACCAGCCGCACCACCGGCCCCACCGCCGGGGGCAGCGGCGGCACCGGGCGCTCCGGGGGCGCCCGGCCCGCCCGGGGCGGGAGCGCCGGCGGGCCGCTTCAGCACCGACAGGTCGATGGCACCGGGACGGGAGAACGGTCGCTGCGTCATGCCCGTCATTGTGGCGGATCCGGCGGCACGGCGGGGTCGCGGGTCCGCCACGCCCTAGGGTGGCCGGGTGGGTGAGGTCTTCGCGGGGCGCTACGAGCTGCTCGAGCCGATCGGCATGGGGGGCATGGGGGCCGTGTGGACCGTGCTCGACCGCGCGGACGGCCGGGTGAAGGCCGCCAAGATCCTGCGCCAGTCCGACGCCGCCTCGCTGCTGCGCTTCGTGCGCGAGCAGTCGGTGCGCATCGCGCACGACCACGTGGTGACGCCGCAGTCGTGGGCCGGGATGGACGACCGCGTCCTCTTCACTATGCCCCTGGTGGCCGGGGGCTCCCTGGCCGACCTGCTGCGGGAGCGCGGCGCCCTGCCCCTCCCCTTCGTCGGCACCCTCCTCGACCAGCTGCTGGCGGCGCTGGAGGCCGTGCACGCCGCCGGGGTCGTGCACCGCGACGTGAAGCCCGCCAACCTCCTGCTCGAGGCGACGGGCGCCGGGCGCCCCCACCTGCGCCTGACCGACTTCGGCGTCGCCGTGCCGGTCGACGAGCCCCGCCTCACCCGGGGTCCGATGGCCATCGGGTCACCCGGCTACATGGCGCCCGAGCAGTGGCAGGGCGCCGATCCCGACCCCCGCCAGGACCTCTACGCGGTGGGCCGCGTGGGCCTGGAGATGCTGACCGGCCGGCGGCCCACCGGCGAGCAGGGCGTCCTCGCGGAGGCTCCCGCGCCGCCGGGCCCGGCGACGGCGCTGCGCGCGCTCCTCGAGCGGGCGGCGGCGACCGAGCCCGGCGACCGGCCCGCCA
>NZ_JAHWBL010000090.1:0-8929 GCF_029493445.1 Nocardioides sp. ChNu-99
CGACGCCGGAGCCGTCGCGGCGCCCGGTGGCGGGCGGGAGGTCCACGGGCGCGCCCGAGGCGGCGGCGGCCCGGGCCGGCCCGGGACCGGCCCAGGCGAGGACCAGCGCGTCCTCGCCCCGCAGGAAGCGGTGGCAACGCACGCCGCCCGTGGCGCGCCCCTTGCCGGGGTACTCGCTGAACGGGGTGACCTTGACGGTGCCGACGTCGGTGCCGGGCAGCGCGGTGGAGGATCCGGCGACCGTGACGACCACCGGCTCGTGGCCCTCCAGGCCGGGCGGGCCGTCGGGGTCGAACGCCGTGAAGTGCACGACGTGGGCGCCGGCGCCGAGTTTGATACCGGCGACGCCGCCGCCGGCACGCCCCTGCGGCCGGACCGCGTCGGCCGGGAAGTGCAGCAGCTGGGCGTCGGAGGTGGTGAAGCAGAGCTCCTCGCGGCCGGTGGCCAGCTCGACGGCCCCGACCACCTCGTCGCCGTCGGCGAGGCGGACGACCTCCCAGTCGTCGCGGTTCGGCACCTCGGGGTTGACCCGCTTCACGACGCCCTGACGGGTGCCGAGAGCCAGGCCCGGCCCGTCCTCGCGCAGCGCGGTGAGGCACAGGACGCGCTCCCCGCCCTCGAGGGCCACGAACTCGCTGACGGGGTGGCCGCCCGCCAGGTGGGGGTCGTTGGCGGTGTCGGGCAGCGACGGCAGGTCGAGCACTCCGAGCCGCAGCACGCGCCCGGCGCTCGTCACCACGCCGATCTCGCCGCGCGCCGTGGTCCGCACCGCGGAGACCACGACGTCGTGCTGCACCCGGGCGCCGGGCTCGGCGCTCGTGCTGGCCGGCTCCGCCGTACGGGTGCGGGCGAGCAGCCCGGTGGAGGACAGGAGCACGAAGCACGGGTCGTCGGCGACCTCGAGCGGCACCGCCGCCGTGGCCGGCAGCGACGCCGACTCCAGCAGGACGGTACGGCGGGGGGTGCCGTGCTCGCGGGCCACGGCGGCCAGCTCGTCGGAGACGACGGCCCGCAGGCGGCGCTCGTCGGCGAGGATCGCGTCGAGCTCCTCGATGGTGCGGCGCAGCTCCTCGGACTCCTTCTCCAGCTCCAGCTTGCTGAAGCGGGTCAGGCGGCGCAGCTGCATCTCGAGGATGTACTGCGCCTGGGCCTCGGAGAGGTCGAAGACCGTCATGAGGCGCTCGCGCGCCGCGCCGGCGTCGTCGCTGGTGCGGATGACCTGGATGACCTCGTCGATGTCGACGAGCGCGAGCAGGAGGCCCTCGACGAGGTGCAGCCGGTCGGCCGCCTTGCCGCGGCGGAAGGTCGAGCGGCGCCGCACCACGTCGTACCGGTGGGCGAGGAAGACCTCGAGCATCTCCTTCAGCCCCAGGGTGCGGGGCTGCCCGTCGACGAGGGCGACGGCGTTGATGCCGAACGAGTCCTCCATCGGCGTCTGCTTGTAGAGCTGCTCCAGCAGCGCCTCGGGGTGGAAGCCGTTCTTCACCTCGATGACGAGGTGGAGCCCCTTCTCCCGGTCGGTGAGGTCCTTGATGTCGGCGATGCCCTGCAGCTTCTTGCCCTGCACCAGCGTCTTGATCCGCTCGACGACCTTCTCGGTGCCGACGCCGTAGGGCAGCTCGGTGACGATGATGCCCTTGCGGCGTCCGATGGTCTCGATGCGGGCGGTGGCGCGCATCTTGAAGGAGCCGCGGCCCGTCTCGTAGGCGTCGCGGATGCCCGCGAGCCCGACGATCTTGCCGCCGGTCGGCAGGTCGGGGCCCGGCATGAAGCGCATGATCGCCTCGACGTCGGCCTCGGGGTGCTCGATGAGGTGACGCAGCGCCGCGACCGTCTCGCCGAGGTTGTGCGGCGCGCAGTTGGTCGCCATGCCGACCGCGATGCCGGTGGTGCCGTTGACGACGAGGCTCGGGATGGCCGCCGGCAGCACGACCGGCTCCAGCTCGCGGGAGTCGTAGTTCGGGCGGAAGTCGACCGTCTCCTCCTCGATGGAGTCGGTCATCGCCACCGCGGCGGGCGCCATGCGGCACTCGGTGTAGCGCATCGCGGCGGGCGGGTCGTCGGGCGAGCCGAAGTTGCCGTGCCCGTCGATCATCGGCAGCCGCACCGCCCAGGGCTGGGCCTGGCGCACGAGGGCGTCGTAGATCGCGCCGTCGCCGTGCGGGTGCAGGCGGCCCATCACCTCGCCCACGACGCGGGCCGACTTCACGTGCCCGCGGTCGGGGCGCAGGCCCATGTCGTTCATCGTGTGCAGGATGCGGCGCTGCACCGGCTTGAGGCCGTCGCGGGCGTCCGGCAGGGCGCGCGAGTAGATGACCGAGTAGGCGTACTCCAGGAAGGAGGTGCGCATCTCGTCGGAGACGTCGATGTCGAGGATGTGCTCCTCGACGTCGTCGGCGGGCGGGGGTGGCGTGCGTCGTGCCATGGGCGCATTGTCGCCGCCCGGGTCCCGGGCGCCGCGCCCGGCTCGCCGTCCGGGGCCGCCGTCGTCGGGCCGACGCCCGGTCGGCGCACCTCGCGGACCGCCCGGGACCCGCACGCGGGCGGGTGCGCAGGCGATAGGTTGGACCCCGTGACCGCGACCGCCGACGACGGGGTGCCCGAGGCCCCCGAGGTGCCCGAGCCGCCCCGCCACTGGGAGGCCGACGTCCTGCTGCGGGACGGGCGCACGGCGCACATCCGGCCGATCGGCCCCGGCGACGCCGAGCTGCTCGTCGACTTCTACGCGCGGGTCTCCGACGAGAGCAAGTACTACCGGTTCTTCACCCCCATGCCGCGGCTCTCCGAGCGCGACGTGCTGCGCTTCACCAACGTCGACCACGTGCGCCGCGTCGCCTTCGTACTCACCGTCGGCGGCGACATGATCGCCGTGGGCCGCTACGACGCCTACCAGGACGCGAAGGCCGAGGTCGCCTTCCTGGTGCAGGACGCCCACCAGGGCCGCGGCATCGCCCAGGTGCTGCTCGAGCACCTCGCGCAGGCCGGCCGCGAGCGCGGCATCCAGGTCTTCACCGCCGACGTGCTGCCCGACAACCGCCGCATGATCCAGACCTTCCAGGACGCGGGCTACCACGTCGCCTCCGGCTTCGAGGACGGCGTCGTCACCCTCGAGTTCGACATCGACCCGACCGAGACCGCCATCGGCGTCATGCAGCAGCGCGAGCACCGGGCCGAGTCCGCGTCCATCGAGGCGTTCTTCGACGCCCGCTCGGTCGCGATCATCGGCGCCAGCCGCCGCCAGGAGACCGTGGGCCGCACGCTGGTGCGCAACCTCGTCACCGGCGACTACACGGGCCGGGTGTACGTCGTGAACCCCTCGACCGAGGCGGTGGCCGGGCTGCCGTCGTACGCCTCGGTCGCCGACATCCCCGGCGACGTGGACGTCGCGATCGTGGCGGTCCCGGCCGAGGCCGTGCAGGACGTGGTGCTCGACTGCGCCGCCAAGGGCGTGCACGGCCTCATCGTCATCTCCTCGGGCTTCGCCGAGACGGGTGAGGAAGGGCGCCAGCGCCAGCGCCGGCTGGTCGGCCTGGCCCGCAGCTACGGCCTGCGCCTCATCGGGCCCAACTGCCTGGGCATCATCAACACCGACCCGTCGCGCCAGCTCAACGCGTCGCTGTCGACGGTCATGCCGCCCCGCGGCCGCGCCGGCTTCTTCTGCCAGTCGGGCGCGCTGGGCTCGGCCATCCTCGAGAAGGTGCAGAACCGCGGCCTGGGCCTGTCGACCTTCGTGTCGGCGGGCAACCGCGCCGACGTCTCGGGCAACGACCTCCTGCAGTACTGGGAGGAGGACGAGTCCACCGAGGTCGTCCTGCTCTACCTGGAGTCCATCGGCAACCCGCGCAAGTTCTCGCGCATCACGCGGAGGGTCTCGCGCCGCAAGCCCATCGTGGCGGTGCGCTCGGGCCGCAACACCCAGGGCGTGCCCATGGGCCACGCGGTGCGCACCATCGGCGCGCCGCCGGAGGCGGTCGACGCGATGTTCGCGCAGTCCGGCGTGATCCAGGTCGACACGCTCGACGAGATGTTCGACGTCGCGCAGCTGCTCGCCCACCAGCCGCTGCCCCGCGGGCGCCGCGTCGCCGTCGTCGGCAACTCCGACGCCCTCGGGCTCCTCGCGACCGACGCCGCCGTCTCGGTCGGCCTCGTGGTCAACAAGTCGGTGCAGCTGGGCGCCGACGCCGGTGCGGAGGACTTCGAGGACGCGCTCGACGCCGCCATCGACGACCCGGACGTCGACGCGGTCGTCGCGGTCTACATCCCCCCGCTCGACGTCTCGGGCGAGGACGTCGCGAACGTGCTGGCGGCGGTGGGGGAGCAGTCCGACAAGCCCCTGGTCACCACCTTCCTCGGCTCCGAGGGCATCCCCGAGCTGCTGCGCGTGCCCGACGTCGCCGGCGCGACCGCCGGTCGCGGCTCCGTGCCGTCGTACCCGGCCGTGGAGGCCGCGGTGCGCGCCCTGGCCCGGGTCGTCGGCTACTCCGTGTGGCTCGGCAAGCAGGGCGCCGAGGAGGAGGACGACGAGGTCGACCCCACCGAGGCGAAGCGGTTCGTCAACGAGCTGCTGCTGCGCCACCCCGACGGGCACGTGCTCCAGACGGACGAGCTCGTGCAGCTGCTGGCCAGCTACGGCGTCGAGCTGTGGCCGGCCGTGCCCGTGACCACCTGCGAGGAGGCGGTCGCCGCCGGCGAGCGGCTCGGCTGGGGCGTGGTGCTCAAGGCCACGGCCGAGCGGCTGCGCGAGCGTCCCGACCAGGCACACGTGTGGCGCAACATCGACGACGAGCGCGAGATGACCGACGCCTGGGAGTTCCTCGGCGGCGTCATCACCGACCCGGCCTCCGCCGGCTTCGTCGTGCAGAAGGTCGCGCGGCCCGGCGTGCCGGTCTCCATCGGCTCGGTCGAGGACCCGCTCTTCGGGCCCGTCATCTCCTTCGGCGTCTCCGGGCCGCTGACCGAGCTGCTGGGCGACCGCGTCTACCGGATCCCGCCGCTGAGCAGGGTCGACGCCGCCGAGATGGTGCGCGAGATCAAGGCCGCGCCACTGCTGTTCGGCTACCGCGGCGGCGACGTGGCCGACGTCGGCGACGTCGAGCGACTGGTGCGCCGGGTCGCCCAGCTGCAGAACGACATCCCCCAGGTGCGGATGCTCGACCTCTCCCTGGTGCTCGCCGGGGCGGAGGGCGCGACCGTGCTCAACGCGGCCGCGCGCGTCGAGCCGGTCGCCGACGCCCGCTCCGACTGGTTCGTGCGCCGCCTCAACGCGATGGTGGGGGACACGCTGCCGGAGTGAGGGCCCCCGCCCGCGCGTGCCACACTTCGGTCCATGCAGAGCCGCTCCGCCCGCCCGACCGACCGCACCGCCGAGCTCCGGACCGCGATCGAGCGCACCGGGTACTACCCCGAGGTGGTCGTCGACGGCGTCCAGGGGGCCGTCGGCGGCGAGGAGGTGCTCGCCTACTACGTGCACCACGAGCCGACGATCGAGCGCGACGAGGTGCGCCGCCACATCACCGTGGCCGTGCTGACGCCGTCGCGGCTCATCCAGGTGCACACCGACGAGCACGCGGGCGACCAGCTGCTGCCGCAGCCCTACACGTCCACGTCGTCCGAGGCCGTGGCCCTCTCGGCCGTCCGCTCCGTCGTCGTCACCCGCATGACGACCAACCCCACCAAGGGCCCGAGCCTGCCGGCCGAGGCCGTGCTCACCATCGGCTGGGGCGGCGTGAGCCGCATCGAGCTCATGCCCGCCGCCTGCGACGACCCGGACTGCGACGCCGACCACGGCTACACCGGCGAGCTGCTGGGCGACGACTTCTCGCTGCGGGTCTCGTCGGCCGCCGACGGCAAGGACGCGGTGCTGGGCCTGCTGGCCTTCGCCGACGCGCTGTCGGCGCTCACCCGGCCGGCCTGACCCCGTGGCCGACGTGCTCGTCCCCCCGGCGTACGGCGCGCGCTCGCTCGGCGACGTCGTGCCCGCCGTGGCCCACGCGCTGGGCCGGGGCGACGTCGTCGGCCCCGCCCCGAGCGACCTCGTGCTGCCGGACGCACCGGCGTACGTCGTGCTGCTCATCGACGGGCTGGGCGCCAACCTGCTGGCGCGGCACGCCCGCGACGCCCCGTTCCTCTCCGCGCTCGCGTCGGGGGCGGAGGCGGCCACCGCCGGGGTGCCGTCGACGACCGCGACGAGCCTGACCTCGCTCGGCACCGGGCTGACCCCGGGCGCCCACGGGCTCGTCGGGTTCACCTCGCGGGTGCCCGGCACCGACCGGCTGCTGCAGGCCCTCGCCTGGGACGACCGGGTCGACCCGTTGCAGTGGCAGCCGCACGACACGCTCTTCCAGCGCCTCGCGGCCGCCGGGGTCGCGGTGACGAGCGTCGCGAAGGCGGCCTTCGAAGGCTCGGGCCTCACCCGTGCCGCGCACCGCGGCGCGAGGTACGTCGGGGTGGACCGGGTGCGCGACCGCGTCGCGGCGGTGCAGGAGGCGACCCGCCGCCGGCCCTCGCTCACCTACGTCTACGAGTCCGAGCTCGACGCGACGGGCCACCAGCACGGCGTCGCCTCCGCCGCCTGGCTGCAGGAGCTGGCGATGGTCGACGCCGACGCGGAGCGACTGCGCGGCGCCCTGCCGCCCGAGGTGCGCATGGTGGTCGTGGCCGACCACGGCATGGTCGACACGCGGCCAGAGGCGCGCGTCGACGTGGACGCGCACCCCGAGCTGCTCGAGGGCGTGTGGCTCCTCGGCGGGGAGGCCCGCCTGCGCCACCTCTACTGCGCGACCCGGTCGGTCCCCGACGTCCTCGCCGCCTGGCGCGGCACGCTGGGGGAGCGGGCGCTGGTGCTCGAGCGCGAGGACGCCATCGGGCGGGGCTGGTTCGGCGCCACCGCCGATGCGGTGCGTCCCCGGCTCGGCGACGTGGTGGTCGCCTGCACCGGGGACACCGCCGTCGTGTCCACGCGGCGGTTCGGGTACGAGGCCGAGCTCGTCGGCCTGCACGGGTCGCTGACCCCCGACGAGATGCTCATCCCGGTCCTCGTCGCCTGACGCCTGAAGCCGGGTACGACGTCAGTCGCGGACCGCGGCGACCACCTGCAGGTCGGCGTCGAGCGTGACGTCCCAGTCCTGGCCCTGCACGTCGACGACCTCCACCTCGAAGGCCTCACCGGCGTCGTCGCTGCGGTCGACGTCGACCGCCGTGCCGCCCTCGACGGCCGCCTCGGCGGCGGTGACGACGCGGGTGCGCTCCTCCTCGGCGATCGGGGCGTCGTCACCGACCCCGGCCGCAGAGCCGGCCCCGTCGGTGCCCGCCGCGCCGGGGGCGTCCGTCGTACCGGCGCCGGTCGTGTCGTCGCGGTCGCCCCGGTCGTCGTCGCTGTGGTCCTCGTCACGGTCCGCCGCGGTGGTGAGGACCGAGAAGTCCTCGTCGAGCACGACGTCCCAGCGCGCGCCGTCCGCGTCGACGACCTCGAGCTCGTAGACGCGGACGCCGCTCTCGTCGGTCTCGTCGTCGACGTCCACGTCGAGCACGCGGCCGCCGCCGACCTCCTCGAGCGCCACCTCCTCGGCGCTGGTGCGCTGGCTGTCCGACAGGGTGTCGTCGTCGCCGGCGACGGCGGCCCAGGTGAGGCCGCCGGCCCCGACCAGGGCGATCGCGGCGATGGTGGGGACGACGACGCGCTTCGTGCGGACGGTGTCGCGGATGCTCATGGTGGTGCCTTCCTCTCGGTGTCCCGCACGCCGCTGCGGCGGCGGGCCGGGTCGTGTGCCCGGTGGTGGCACCACCGTCGCCCGGGGCCGCTGAAGCCTTGCTGAACGCTCCTGAAGGCGCGTTCAGGAGGCGGGGGAGTAGTGCGTGGAGTTGCAACAGGGGGTGCGCACGATGGGGCCGCTCGAGCTGAGCAGGGCACGCCACCCTCGAATCCAACGTCTGGTTCCAGCCTGTGTGGATGGCGGCGGAGCCGGACACCTGTGGGTCGATCCCGCCGCGCGGTCGGGCGGCGACTGCGCCCGCGTCGGACTGCTCATCGCCTGGCGGGGCGCCAAGCGAGGCGGCTCATGGTGGGGTTCTGAGCATGGCTCGTGAACAGCCCGCCCGCGCGCGGCGGCTCCCCGCGGCGGACGCTTGGCTGGATGCACCGGGCGTGCCGGAGGCCCCTCGACGCAAGCGGAAGCCGCCCCTCGACCTGTCGTGGGTCAGCGCGTCAACAGCGTGCCAAACTCGAGCGTGATGGCGGCAGCTGTCTTCAACGAACCGGTCGGTCGTGGCCTGAGGCGATGCCCCTTGTCGGGTCACAGACGCCGCCCCGAGTCGTCGTATCGTCCGTACCACCACTCGCCGCTGTGGAACCTTGCGGGCGCCCGGCGCTGCCGCTCCCAGGAGTCCAGGTCCTCAGAAGGAAACAGCTCCTCGAGTTCGTCGTACAACTGATCTCGCAGACCCGTCGGAAGGGGTTGTCCGCACCACGGGCAGAAGAAGATGTATTGCACGACTGAGAACGCGCCCTCGGCCGGGCTGGGGCATCCGGGACGTGCGCACCGGTCGGGGGGTCCGAGCCGGCTGCGGTGCGCGTCGGGGCCTCGTCGACGGCGGGTGCGATGGTGTTCACCCGACATATATTGACAGACGTCGAATCAGTGCGACAGGGTTCGTTGCATCGACGACCGTCTAACCAGCGTTCGTCCTATCTATGGGCCGATCAACGGCCGTCCGCCGCACCTATGGAGGGCACGGATGAGTGGGGGGCAGACCATCTCGACGTCGCGCACCGATGAGGAGGGAGCTGGTGCGGAGGAGCTGCGGGAGACCGTGCGGGCTCGGTACGCCGAGGCGGCACGGTCGTCGCAGTCTGCTGCGGGCTGCTGCGGGCCGAACCCCGTGCTGCTGTCGGAGACGGACCTGTACCGGGACAACGAGCGTGACGGCGTGA
>NZ_JAHWBL010000091.1:0-7847 GCF_029493445.1 Nocardioides sp. ChNu-99
CCCGCAGCCCGGCAGCGACGGCGGGGCCGCCGCCGAGCCCCCAGCCGACCGGGACGACCAGGGCGGGCCCGGCGCCGGCCCGGACTCCCCCGACGCGCGGGACGCCCCCGACACCGACCAGCCCGGCGACGGCTCCGGCACCCCCGCCGCCCCCGCGGGTACGACGGTCGCCGCGGGCACGCCGTACCGTCCCCGCGTGCTGCGGGTCGCCGGCACCGGCGAGGGCGAGGCGGGCCGCCGCTCCCGCGCGATCACCTCGACGGGGCGGCGCATCGGCAACGCCCCCGGCACGGCGGGCGGGCTCGACCTCGTCGGCACCGTCCGAGCCGCCGCCCCCCACCAGCACGCCCGCGGCCGCACCGACGGCCGGCTCCTGCTGCGCGGCGCGGACCTGCGGGGCGCCGTGCGGGAGGGCCGGGAGTCCAACCTCGTGCTGTTCTGCGTCGACGCGTCGGGATCGATGGCGGCGCGCAAGCGCATGCAGCAGGTCAAGACGGCGATCCTCTCGCTCCTGCTCGACGCCTACCAGCGCCGCGACAAGGTCGGCCTGGTGACGTTCCGTGGGCTGGAGGCCGAGGTCGCCCTGCCGCCCACCGGCTCGATCGACGTGGCCGCGCGCCGCCTCGACGCGCTCCCGGCCGGCGGACGCACCCCGCTCGCCGAGGGCCTGCTCGCCGCTGCCGACGTGCTGCGCCGCGAGCGCCTGCGCGACCCGCGCCGCCGCCCGCTGCTGGTGCTCGTGACCGACGGCCGGGCGACCGCCGGCGCCGACCCGGTGGAGCGCTCCCGGCAGGTCGCCACGTGGCTCGCCGAGCAGGGCGTCGACACCGTCGTCGTCGACTGCGAGAACGGCCCGTTCCGCCTCGGCCTGGCGCGCAGGCTCGCCGAGCACCTGCAGGCGACGTACCTGCCCGTCGCGGAGGTGAGCGCCGAGGTGCTCGCCGGCGCCGCCCGCGCCGCGACCGCCGACCGCGCCGAGCGCCCCCACCTCGACCGCTCCGGGACGCGGGGGGTGGCCTGATGCCGCAGGGCAAGCCGGTCGTCGTGCCCGACGACGGCCTCACCACCGCGCAGCGCCGCAACCTGCCGCTGCTCATGGTCAACACCGGCGACGGCAAGGGGAAGTCGACCGCCGCGTTCGGCCTCGCCATCCGCGCCTGGAACCAGGGCTGGGACGTCGGGGTCTTCCAGTTCGTGAAGTCCGCCAAGTGGCGCATCGGCGAGCAGACCGTGCTGGAGCGCCTGGGCGAGCTGCACGAGCAGACCGGCGAGGGCGGCCCCGTCGAGTGGCACAAGATGGGCTCCGGCTGGTCGTGGTCGCGCAAGGCCGGCGAGGCCGAGGACCACGCCCGCGACGCGGCCGAGGGCTGGGCCGAGGTGAAGCGCCGCATCGCGGCGGAGCGCCACGACCTCTACGTGCTCGACGAGTTCACCTACCCGATGGAGTGGGGCTGGGTCGACGTCGAGGACGTCGTCGAGACCCTCGCGCACCGCCCCGGGCGGCAGTACGTCGTGGTGACCGGCCGCCGCGCCCACCCCCGGCTCGTGGAGGTCGCCGACCTCGTCACCGAGATGACGAAGGTCAAGCACCAGATGGACCGCGGGCAGAAGGGCCAACGGGGGATCGAGTGGTGAGCACGCACCTGCCGCGGCTCGTCGTCGCCGCCCCCGCCTCCGGCCACGGCAAGACCACCGTCGCGACCGGCCTCATGGCCGCGCTCGCCCGCCGCGGGCTCGAGGTGTCGGGCCACAAGGTCGGCCCCGACTACATCGACCCCGGCTACCACGCGCTGGCGACCGGGCGGCCCGGCCGCAACCTCGACCCGCACCTCGTCGGCGAGGAACGGATCGTGCCGCTGCTGCTCCACGGCGCCCGCACCCCGCGGCCCGCCGACGTGGCGGTCGTCGAGGGCGTCATGGGTCTCTTCGACGGCCAGATCGGCGGCGACGGCTTCTCCTCCACCGCCCACGTCGCGACGCTGACGGCCAGCCCGGTCGTGCTCGTCGTCGACATCTCCTCGGCCTCGCGCACCATCGGCGCCGTCGTCGCCGGGCTCGCGGGCCACGACCCCGGCGTGCGGGTGGCCGGTGTCGTGCTCAACAAGGCGGGCTCGCCGCGGCACGCCGACGAGGTACGCCGCGCGGTCGCCGCGACCGGCATCCCCGTCCTCGGCGTGCTGGGTCGCGACGACGCCATCGTCGCGCCGTCGCGCCACCTCGGCCTCGTGCCCGCCGCCGAGCGCGCCGACGCCGCCACGTCCCTGGAGCGGCTCGCCGCGCAGGTCGCCGAACGCATCGACCTCGACGCCGTGCTGGAGATCGCGCGCGGCGCCGCGCCCCTCGCCGTACCCGCGTGGGAGCCGGCCGCCGCCGTCGAGCCGGTCGCGGCCGCCGCCCGCCCGAAGGTCGCCGTCGCCGGCGGCCGCGCGTTCACGTTCACCTACGCCGAGACCACCGAGCTGCTCGAGGCGGCCGGCTGCGAGGTCGTCGTGCTCGACCCGACCCGCGACACGGGTCTCCCGCCGGGCACGCAGGGTCTCTACCTCGGGGGTGGCTTCCCCGAGGTGCACGCGGCGGCGCTGAGCCGCAACGCGGCGCTGCGCGACGACCTCCGGGCCGCCGTGGCCGCCGGGGTGCCGACCGTCGCGGAGTGCGCGGGCCTGCTCTACCTCTGCGGCACCCTCGACCACGCCCCGATGGTCGGTGCGCTGCCGGCGACCGCGGCGATGGCCCCCCGCCTCACCCTGGCCTACCGGTCCGCGACGTCGGAGGTCGCGACCCTGCTCGGGCGCCCCGGCGAGACCGTCACCGGCCACGAGTTCCACCGCACCCGGGTCACCCCCGCGGCCGGGGGCACCCCCGGCTGGGTGCTCGAGCCGACCGCCTCCCACCCGCGCACCGAGGACGGCTACGCCTCCCCCACGCTCCACGCGTCCTACCTCCACGTGCACTGGGCGGGGCACCCGCACCTGGCGCAGCGCTTCGCCGCCGCGGCGGCCGCCACCGCGCCGTACTCCCCCGTGGCGCCCGTCGCCGCCCCGGCGGCCGGCGTCCCCGCGGCCGCACCCCACGACGCCCCGCCCGCCGACCCGCTGCGCCACCACGGCGACACCGAGACGAGCGCCGCGGACGGCACGCCGCTGGCCGACTTCGCCGTCAACACGTACGACGGGCCCCGCCCGCCGTGGCTCACCGCGGCGCTGCTCGGCTCGCTCGACGACGTGGGCGCCTACCCCGACGCGGCGCGCGTGCGCGTGGCGGAGGAGGCGCTGGCCCGCCGCCACGGCCGGCCCGCCGAGGAGGTGCTCGCCACCGCCGGCGCCGCCGAGGCGTTCACCCTCGTCGCCCGGGCACGCCTGTGGCGCCACCCGGTGGTCGTGCACCCGCAGTTCACCGAGCCCGACGTGGCGCTGGCCGCGGCCGGCACCCCGGCGCGGCACGTGCTCTTGCGCGCCGAGGACGGCTTCGCGCTCGACCCGTCGCGGGTGCCCGACGAGGCCGACCTCGTCGTCGTCGGCAACCCGACCAACCCGACGGGACGCGTCCACCCCGCCGTCGACCTCCGGGCGCTGACCCGTCCCGGGCGCCTCGTCGTCGTCGACGAGGCGTTCATGGACGCGATCGCTCAGCCCCGCCACGCCCTCGCGGACGCCGAGGTGCCCGGCCTCGTCGTGCTGCGCAGCCTCACGAAGCTGTGGGGCATCCCCGGGGTCCGGGCCGGCTACGTGCTCGGCGAGCCGGCGGTGCTCGAGCAGCTGCGCGCCGTGCAGACACCCTGGTCGGTCTCGTCGACGGCCCTGGCCGCCATGCGCGCCTGCGCCTCCGACGAGGCCGTCGTCGAGGCGGCCGAGCGGGTGCGCCGTCTCGCCACGTGGCGCGGCGTGCTGGTCGCCGGCCTCGACGAGCTCGGCGTGCCCCACGTGCCCGGCCACGCCCCGTTCGTGCTCGCCCGGCCCGGGGCCGGCGTGCGGGAGGAGCTGCGCCGCCACGGCCACGCCGTGCGCCGCGCCGACACCTTCCCGGGGCTCGACGCCTCCTGGGTGCGGATCGCCGTGCGGAGCCCCGAGCGCACCCGCTCGCTGCTGACCGCGCTGGCGTCGATCACCTCCGGCGTCGGAGCCCGGTGACGCGCGCCCGGGCTGCGGGCCTGCTGCTGGGGTTCGCGGTCGACCGGGCGCTGGGCGATCCGCGCCGCGGCCACCCCGTCGCCGGCTTCGGCCGGGTCGCGGGCCGGCTCGAGACGCTCGGGTGGGCCGACAGCCGGGGCCGCGGGGCGGCGTACACACTGCTGCTCGTCGGCTCCGTGACCGGGCTCGGCGCCCTCGCCGAGCGCCGCACCCGCGACGTCGCCGGCGCGTCCGGCGAGGTCGCCCTCGTCGCGCTCGCCACCTGGGCCGTGCTCGGGGGCCGCTCGCTCGACCGCGAGGCCGCCGCCGTCCAGCGCCTCCTCGCCGGCGACGACCTGCCCGCCGCTCGCCGCCGGCTCACGCACCTCGTCGGTCGCCGCACCGACGACCTGAGCGCCGACGACGTGGCGCGGGCCGTCGTGGAGTCGGTCGCCGAGAACACCTCCGACGCCGTCGTCGCCCCGCTCGTGTGGGGCGCGCTGGCGGGGGTGCCGGGGCTCGTCGGCTACCGCGCCGCCAACACGCTCGACGCGATGGTCGGCCACCGCTCGCCACGCCACGAGCGCTTCGGCTGGGCCTCGGCCCGCCTCGACGACGGTCTCAACCTGCCGGGCGCCCGTCTGTCCGCACTGCTCGCCGCTGCGGCCGCCCCGCTGGTGGACGGCGCCCCCCGCGACGCCCTGCGCGCCTGGCGCCGCGACGCCGGCGCACACCCCTCCCCCAACGCCGGCCCCGTCGAGGCGGCCTTCGCGGGCGCTCTCGGGGTGCGGCTCGGCGGACGGACCGTGTACGGCGCCCCCGGCGCCGAGCGCGTCGAGGACCGACCGGTGCTCGGCGACGGCCGGCCCGTCGCGGCGGGCGACGTCGCCCGCGCGCGGCGACTGGCGGCGTACGTCGGCACGGGGGCCGTGCTCGTCGCGGCGGCGACCGCCCTCAGCGTGCGTCGCTGACGGCGCGCACCCAGGACGCCGCCGCGGCGACGTCGTGCACCACCCGCGGGGCGTCGGTGCCCGGCGCGCGCACCGCGCTGGGGCGGCGCACCACCACGACCGGCAGCCCGAGCTCGCGGGCCACGTCGAGCTTGGCCCGGGTGAGGTCGCCGCCGGAGTCCTTGGTGACGAGCACGTCCGCGCGGTGCTCCGCGACGAGGGCGCGCTCGCCGTCGACGGTGTAGGGGCCGCGGTCGAGCAGCACGCGCCAGCCGTCGGGCAGCGGCACCTCGGGCGGGTCGACGACCCGCGCGAGCACGGCGGCGTCCGCCAGCGGTCCCGTGCAGTCCTCGAGGCCCTGCCGTCCGACGGTGAGGAACGGGCGGTCACCGAGGCCGGCGGCCGCGCGGGCGGCCGCGGCGACGTCGTCGACCCACACCCACGCGTCCGCCCCCGGCTCGCCGGACCAGCCAGGGCGCTCGAGCCGCAGCAGCGGCGTACCCGTGCGGGCGCAGGCGGCCCGGGCGTTGCCCGAGATGCCGACCGCGAACGGGTGGGTGGCGTCGACGACGGCGCGGGCCCCGTGCTCGCGCAGCCACGCGACGAGCCCGTCGACGCCGCCGAAGCCGCCCACGCGGGTCTCGCCGACGGGCATGCGCGGGCGGGCGACGCGGCCGGCGAGGGACGACACGACCTCCTCCCCCGCCTCGACGAGCACGCGGGCCAGGTCGCGGGCCTCGGCCGTGCCGCCGAGCAGGAGGATCACCGCTCGCTCCCCGGGGGCAGCGGGCGCAGGTCGCGCGGGGGGCCGGACGCGACCAGGTCGAGCAGGGCGTCGACGTCGAGGTGCTGCTCCACGAGGTCGCCGAGGAGGTCGAAGCGCGCCTCGCGGGCGGCGGCGAACGACACCTCCTCCGCTGGCTGGTACGACGCGCCGACCGCCGCCGCGGCCCGGGCCAGGAACGCCCGGCGGAACGCGTCGGACTCCAGCGAGCCGTGCCACATGGTCCCGTGCACCGCGCCCTGGGCGGCGCCGCCGAGGAACTCCTCGCCACCGTGGCGGGTGGTGCGGCCGTGGTGGATCTCGTAGCCCCCGACGGGCGCGCCCAGCGCGGTCCCGCGCGGCAGGCGCAGCACCTTCTCGGCCGCGAACGTCGTCGTGACGTCGAGCAGGCCCAGCCCGTCGGCGGACGCGCCTGGCCGGCCCTCGACGCCGTCGGGGTCCTCCACCCGGCGCCCCAGCATCTGGAAGCCCCCGCAGATGCCGAGCACGGGACGGCCCGCCGCCGCGTGGTCGCGCACGGCGTGGTCGAGGCCCCGGGCGCGCAGCCAGGCGAGGTCCTCCAGCGTCGCGCGCGTGCCCGGCAGCACGACGAGGTCGGCGTCGGCCAGCGCCGCGGGCGAGGACGCGAACACCACGTCGACGCCCGGCTCGAGACCCAGGGCGTCGACGTCGGTGAAGTTGCTGATGCGCGGCAGGCGCACGACCGCGACCCGGAGCGCGCCGCCCGCGGCAGCCCGGCGGCCCGCGAGGTCGAGGGCGTCCTCGGAGTCGAGCCACACGTCGGGGCTCCACGGCAGCGTGCCGTAGACGCGGCGACCGGTGAGCCGCTCCAGCTCGGCCAGGCCCGGGGCGAGCAGCACGGGGTCGCCGCGGAACTTGTTGACCACGAACCCGGCCACGAGCGCCTGGTCGGCCGCCTCCAGCAGCGCGACGGTGCCGTGGAAGGCGGCGAAGACGCCGCCGCGGTCGATGTCGCCGACCACCACGACCGGCATGTCGGCGTGGCGGGCCAGGCCCATGTTGACGTAGTCGCCGGCGCGCAGGTTGATCTCCGCCGGGCTGCCCGCACCCTCGGCGACCACGACGTCGTACCGCTCCGCGAGGTCGTCGTACGCGGCGTGGGCGGCCGCCGCGAGGTGCCGCCGACCGGTCTCCCAGTCGGCGGAGGACACGGACCCGCCGGGGCGGCCCATCACCACGACGTGGCTGCGCCGGTCGCCGCCGGGCTTGAGCAGCACGGGGTTCATCGCGGCCTCGGGCTCGGCGCGGGCGGCGAGCGCCTGCGTCCACTGCGCCCGGCCGATCTCGGCGGTGCCGCTGCCCGGGTCGTCGGGCCGCAGGGCGCAGACCATCGAGTTGTTGGACATGTTCTGGGCCTTGAAGGGGGCGACGCGCAGGCCGCGGCGCGCGAACGCGCGGCACAGCCCGGTCGTCACGGCGGACTTGCCGGCGTCCGACGTCGTCCCGGCGACCAGCAGCGACCCGTGCACGCGGGGAGGCTACCGGGACGGGCTCAGCCCTCCCGCGCCACCCGCATCTCGCGGTCGCCGAAGCGCACCACGTCGCCGTCGACGAGCGTGGCCGCCCGCCCCGGCGACAGCTCGCGGGCGACGCCGCCGCGGTTGATGAACGAGCCGTTCGTGGAGCCCCGGTCCATCACGACCAGGGCGCCGTCGGCCGACAGGTGGAACTGCGCGTGCGTCTTCGAGACCGACATGTCGCTGGAGGACAGCGGCACCAGGTGCGCGACCTCCTCGCCCCCGCGCGGCTCGGGACGGCGCCCCACCAGCCCGAGGCCGGTGACGACGAACGACTCCCCCGAGTCGAAGGTGACCCGCCACGTCGCCGAGCGCCCCGGCGGCTGCACCGCGTGCCGGGACGTCGGAGGCGCGACCGGACGCTGCTGCGGGGCGGGGGCCGGGGGCACCGCGGGCGTCGCCACCGTCGGCGGCGTGGGGCCCTGCGGAGCCGCCGACGGGTCGCGGCGACGGCGGCCCGGCTGCGGGG
>NZ_JAHWBL010000092.1:0-7004 GCF_029493445.1 Nocardioides sp. ChNu-99
AAACGACCGTTTGTGGAGCCTGCAGCTCGCGTGAGCATGGTCGGGCTAGGTGAGTTCCTCTTCGAGTTCGTGACGGTTGGCGCGCGAGGGGTGAAAGCGCTGCACCTCGACCGCCACCGGTTGGGGGGTAACGCCGGGCCCGCCGCGCGTGAGCCATGCGGCGATCTCGTGGGTGCTGAGGTCGTCGTTGCATTGTCCGATCCAGACCGGCGCCTCGCCGTTCGCGAGTTCCTGACTGGCGGGGATTAAGACGACCACGTTGGAGTGGTCGCACGCATCGAGGCAGCGGCTGGCGACGACGCGGCCGCCCCCCTCGATGGCGGCGGCGCGGAGTACCTCTAGTTGCCGGCGGTGATCGATGTCTGGGTGTTTGTGGCGGCTTCCGCAGTCGCCGCCCCGGCAGACCACCGCAACCATTTCCTCGGCGGCGCCAGTCGGTGCGCCCTTGGGCTTTCTGGGGTGTCGTCGAGGCACGCAGCTTCTCCGGTTCTTGTGTCGCAACGGGGTCACGTTGTGCGGGGCCAGGTGTCGCGTCGCGGTGCGATGGTCGGCCGGGATGCGCCGATCGCGCAGGTTGGCTGGTCGGTTAGACGAGTCGGCGGACGGTGAGGCCGAGGTCGGTGGTCGCGAAGACGTTCAGGTCGCTGACGGCGAGGACGTCGACCCCCGAGTCGGTGCGCGTAGCGCTGAGGGAGGTCAGGCCCGGCCCTACGGGGCCACCTGTGGTCCAGCTCTGGCCGGCGTTCTCGCTCAAGTACAGCTGCCCCTCGGGTGAGGCGGCGACGATGGTGGTGTCATCGGCGAACGTCGCCAGGGAGATGTCCGCAGGGGCAGGAGCGGTCGTCCAGGTGAGGCCTTGGTCCTGGCTGAGGTGGATGTCGGCGGCGGCCACGACCGCGATCGTGGTGCCGTCCGGCGAGAGCGCCAGGCCCGTGGGCGGGGCCGGCGGCACCAGAGTCTCCCATCGGGCGCCGTCGGTGGTGGCGCGGAGCTCGCTGTCGTACCCGACGATCACGTCGTTGCCCGCGGCGAGGCCGTGGAAGTCGGATTGGCCCCCGCGCGAGAGGGTGCTCCAGCTCTTGCCGCCGTCATCGGAGCTGATCAGGCCCATCGGCTCGTCGAAGTCGAGCTCGGGGCCGGCGTGCCCGGAGGCGTAGAACGTTCCGTCGGGCGCTCGGGTGAACCCCATGAGATCGAACGTGGGACTGATGAGGTCCAGCCGCGGAGCGTCGTCCTGACTGATGCCTCCATCTCCGCTTCGATCCGTAGGGGTCTTGGTGCGGTCCTCGAGCGCGAAGAGACCTTGGTGGGTGGCGAGGAGGACCTGGTTGGTCTCTGGGTCGCGGACCGCGGCGTGGATGTGCGTGATGGCGATGTCTTGCCCAGGACCTTCGTCCTCACCGCGGCTCGCGATCAGCTTGGTGGCGGTCAGCGCGGCGAGCACGAGGAGGGTGGCTACGCCTGCTCCAAGTAGCAAGCGGCGGCGGTTTGGTCGAGTGGTCGAGAAGACCGGGGCGCGTTCCGAGGCCTCAGGCTCAGGCGGTGGGGCGGGTGTCATGGGTGGTCGAGCTCCTCGGGCAGGGGCCAGACGTTGGGCTGGCAGCTGTCGAGGCCCTTGGTTTGCTGCTGCATCACGGGTGCCGGTTGGCCGGCGCCGGGGCAAGGACGATGGCCGTGGCCGAGGACGTGGCCGACCTCGTGGTTGATGACGTAGATGCGGTAGTTCTCGATCTGGTCGACGTAGTCCGTGCTGCCGTGCTGCCAGCGCCAGGCGTTGATGACGACGTCGTCGCCGTTGCGGCACGACAGCCGCCCGCGGGTCTGCAGGGGAGCGCACAACGCGTCGGCGGTCTCGGGAGTGGCGATGACGATGCGGAAGTCCCCGTCGTCGACGTGCTGCGGGCGATGACCCCCGCCGTTCCATCCGCGGGGGTGGCTCAGGATGGTGTCGATCGTGGCCGCAGTGGAGGACACATCGAACGGCAGACCCTCTTCGACCTGAATCTCGTAGGTGACTGTGGGATCGGCAACGCTCGTGCTGTTCGTGGCGTCGGCCAGGACGAACTGACCACTTCCCGCTTCGGAAATCGGGGCCGTTGGCTCGCTGGTCTCCGCGGTATCGGACCGCTGCTGCGGGGCGCTGGAGCCGTCGTCGAGAAGATGGTGATGCACCAGCTCGGTTCCCGGCCCTCGTGACACTGCTGGTCCTGGCAGTCCTGTTGAATCGGTTGGGTCGGCTAGACCCGCCGTTGCGGAGCCCGCAGGGCCACCGGAGCTCGACTCCGGCTCAGGGCTGTTCATCAACCATGGAGGCGGGGCGATCATTGCAGCCGACAGCGCGACGGCCGCTACGCCCGTCAGGGCGGCCCCAGCAGCCGTCTTGCCGCGCCACGCGAGGGGCTGGTCGCGCTCGCCACGGTGACGACCGGGTCGGCTTGACGCTTCGGACGTGCGCGAGCGTTCGGGGTCGGCGCCGGATGGCTGGTGGTGGCTCACCATCGGTTCCGGGTCCTCCCGCTCTCTTCGTCACTGCGTGTCGTCATCACCACGTCACAGTTGCTTGTTCGCCGTGAGGTCGAGTCGCCGCAGCAGCTGGGCGTTCAGTGCGACGACCACCGTAGAGGCTGACATGAGAATCGCTCCCACCGACATCGGCAGGACGAACCCGACGGGTGCGAGCACGCCGGCGGCGAGGGGCACCGCTGCGAGGTTGTAGCCGGCAGCCCACCACAGGTTCTGCTTCATCTTGCGGTAGGAGGCGCCGGAGAGCGTGTGCACGGCGACGACGGAGCGGGGATCGTCGCTGGCGAGGATCACTCCGGCGGAGGCGATCGCGACGTCGGTGCCGGCACCGATCGCGATGCCGACGTCGGCCTGGGCCAGGGCGGGGGCGTCGTTGACGCCGTCGCCGACCATGGCGACGCGTCGCCCCTCGGCCTGCAGCTCGGCGACCTTGGCTGACTTGTCTTCGGGACGGACCCCGGCGAAGTACCGATCGATCTGCAGGTCGCTGGCCACGCTAGAGGCCACGGCCTCGGCGTCACCGGTGATCATGACGACCTCGATCCCACGGCTGCGCAACTGCTCGACCGCCTGTCGTGACTCCGCTCGGACCTCGTCGGCGAGCTTGAGACCGCCGATCACGATGCCATCACGCACGACGTGCAGGATGATCGCCCCGTCAGCGCGCCATGACGCTGCCTCCTCGACCTCGGCCGCGCCAAGCTCCTCGAGCAGCCGTGGGCCACCCACCCGCACCTCCGCACCGTCGACGTGAGCGCGGACGCCGATCGCCGGGGAAGACTCAAAGCCCGTCGCCCGGGCCACCTCGAGGCCACGATCGTGCGCCGCGCGGACGATCGCCTGGGCGAGCGGGTGCTCGCTGTCGCTCTCCGCGGCGGCAGCCAACGTGAGGACCTCCTCCGGCGTCACCGACCCGCCCTGAGCGCCGGCACCCCGAGCCACTGCGGGGGCCACCTGCTCCACGACGGGCTCTCCCTTGGTCAGGGTGCCGGTCTTGTCGAACAGAACGGAGTTGACGGTGCGCATCTGTTCGAGCGCCAACCGGTCCTTGATCAGCACCCCCGCTCGTGCCGCTCGTTCGGTGGCGATCGCGACGACCAGTGGGATGGCCAGGCCCAGCGCATGGGGGCAGGCGATGACCAGAACGGTGATGGTGCGAACCACGCCGTCATCGGGCAGGCCGACCAACGCCCACGCCGCCGCGGTGATGGCCGCCGAACCCAGTGCGAACCAGAACAGCCACCCGGCCGCGGTGTCCGCGAGACGCTGCGCCCTTGACGAGGAGTTCTGCGCTTCCGAGACGAGTCGCTGAATGCCCGCGAGCGCGGTGTCGTCGCCGATCGCGGTCACTTCGATCCGCATGCCTGAGTCGGTGGCCACCGTTCCGGCCACCACGCTGTCGCCGACACCACGAGAGACGGTCCGTGACTCTCCGGTGATCATCGACTCATCCATCTCGGCGCGGCCATCGATGACCCGCCCGTCGGCAGGGACGTTGCCTCCCGGGCGCACGACGACGACGTCACCCACCCGCAGCTGCGCCGGGGGCACCCTCACTGTCTGACTACCTTCGACGCGTTCGGCTTCGTCGGGCAACAACGCGGCAAGCGAGTCGAGTGCGGAGCTGGTGCGAGCCAACGAGCGCATCTCGATCCAGTGGCCCAGCAGCATGATGACGACCAGCAGCGCCAGCTCCCACCAGAAGTCGAGCTCGTGGTGCAACAGCCCGAGGCTGGCGCCCCATGACGAGACGAACGCGACCGTGATGGCAAGCGCGATCAGCAACATCATCCCGGGGCGTCGCGCACGGACCTCCTCGACAGCGCCGGTCAGGAACGGCTTCCCGCCCCACACGTAGATGACTGAGCCGATCACCGGCGCCACCCACGTGAGCCACCCCCACCCAGGAAGGTCGTAACCCACGAGCATCGCGAACATCTCCGACGTCACCACCACGGGGATCGCCAGCACCAGCGTCACCCAGAACAACCGACGGAACTGCGAGACATGGTCACCGTGACCCGCGTGACCCGCGTGACCCGCGCCGTGCGAGCGGCCCGCATGCTCCGGGTGCTCACCGTGCTGATGCTCACCGTGCTGATGCTCACCGTGGTGGTGTCCGGCGCGTCCGGACGGGTCGTCGTGGTCGTGGTGCGGCATGTGTCTTCACCTTCGCTTAAGCGACAGCGCGTTCATCAGGTCCAGTGGCCCACCCGACCGAGCCCGGGCGGACCTGGCCGCGGGAGCGGCCGAGCCGACGAGGGTTATAGGTCTTAGGAGCGCTGCGCCTGGTAGCCGGCCTCCGCGACAGCTGCGAGGACCGTTGCGTCATCGACGCTGTTTCCAATCACGACCAGGGTGCCGCGTGCCGCGTCGACCTCGATCTGCTCGACCCCGGCCACCGCTGAGACCTCTTCGCGCACAGAGGCCTCGCAGTGTCCGCAGGTCATCCCCGTCACCGTGAACGTGGTCATGGACATCGTTCGCTCCTCGGCAGATTGGCGCCCCCTCGAGGAGCACCACCTCCGGCAAGATATACCCCCTGGGGGTATAACCCAAGTCGTCCTAGTCGTTGGCTACGCTCAACAGCGCAAGATGTGGTCGGCCCTGCACATGGGGCCGGAATTGGGGTTCCACGACGGGTTCGTACGGCTGCTTCGATCTGGAAAGTGGCAGTCCGCCCCCAGTGCTGCGGGAAGGATGGAGGTACGCGACTATGCGTGAAGCGCGTGTGCCCACACTCTCTCGGTCGCAGCGCCGCCCGGTTCACGCCCTGCTGCGCTCCGTGCTCGCGGTGGGCGACCTCGGGCAACGAAGTCGGCACAGGGTCCGGTTCCTTCAGTTGCTCGTCGGTGGGCTACTGACTCTCGGCGTGCTAGGGATGCACAGCCTCCCCGCGCCACCAACCACCGAAACGAAGAACCTGACGACGACGGCGGAACTCGCGCCCGCCACGCTCACTCCCTCGATCTCCAAGGCGGGCGAGGCGAGCGAGCACTCTGCAGCCGCCACTACCGAGCCAGCCGCCGCGACAACGGCCGCAACTGCAGCCGTGGCGTGCCACGAAACCGGCGATGCCGGTCACGGCACCCACGGCGCTCACGGGGGCCACGGGGGGGACTCAGGTGATGCCGGTTGCGGGGGGCATGACGTCTTGATGCTGTGCATCGCCCTCGTGGTCGGCATCGCGTCGGTGCTGATCGCCCTGGGACTGTTGAGCGCTCGGCCCTGGCGACCTCTGTTCATCGCGCCGCGATGGAGCGCGTTGCTCCAGACGCCGCCATCCCCGCAGCTGTTCAGCCCGCCATGGGCCCGGCGTGATCTGACGTGTGTGCACCGTTGCTGAGCGCCTCTCGCCAGCCCGACCGCGGAGCGTGACTGCTGATCGGCTGATCTGCAGTCGCTGCGCATGGTCGGAGCTGGCGCTCAGCAACCATCCACCAGCACACGTCACACCGCAGGAGACAAACTCATGCGCATTACCTTGAACCTTCACGCCTTCAAGCCCGCCTCGTCGCGGGGCGCCAAGCGGCGCGCCACGGCCGCGCTCGCCCTCGCCGCAACTCTCTCCCTCGGCCTGGCCGCGTGCGGCAACGGCGACAGCGACAGCAGCGGGGGCCACGGGGGTCACTCGAACAGCGACAGCAGTGGTTCAGCGGAGTCGGGCGCCGACTTCAACGACAGCGACGTGACCTTCGCCCAGCAGATGATCCCCCACCACGAGCAGGCCACCGAGATGGCCGCCCTCGCCGAAGGACGCACTCAGAACGCAGAGGTTCTCGCGCTCGCCCAGCAGATCGCCGACGCGCAGGGCCCGGAGATCGAGACCATGCAGGGCTTCCTGGAGGACTGGGGCGCTGAGGAAGTCGATCACGAAGGCATGGACCACGAGGGCATGCCGGGCATGGACGGGATGATGTCGGAGGAGGACATGGCTTCCCTCGAGGACTCCAGCGGCTCCGAGTTCGACGAGGCGTTCCTGACCATGATGATCGAGCACCACGAAGGTGCCATCGAGATGGCTGAGACCGAGCAGGAGGACGGCGAGAACCCCGAAGCCGTCGCCCTGGCGGGACAGATCGTCGAGGACCAGACCGCAGAGATCGCGACCATGCAGGAGCTGCTGAACTCCTGACAGTCTGAAGCACCACGCCACCGTGAGCCGACTGAAGACCGAAGATCGAGCTGCGGGCGGCACGAAAATTCAGTCCGGGGAGGAGCCGCAAGGGCCCTCCCCGGACTGCAGTAACTCCCGATCTCTCTGCCCGCGAGCTCAACAAACATCGGCGGGCATGGAACCGTCGCCTGGGCAACCACGGACGCGATACGCGTAGCCCGCCTCGCCCTTTAGCGACGCACGATCGCCCACCGAAGACGCTGTCCGGGGGCACGCCTGCGAGCGCAGGTTCGAAACCCGAGTCCTGAATCAAACCGGCTCAAAACCGACGGACGACGGAACAACGTTTCTGACCCGCCCCGCC
>NZ_JAHWBL010000093.1:0-6762 GCF_029493445.1 Nocardioides sp. ChNu-99
CGGCGGTGCTGCTGGTCGCGGCGGCGCCGGCGGTGCCGGTGGCCGTGGTGCCGGCGCGGTGGGCAGCCGCGGTGGCCGGGGCGGCATGTCCGGGGCGATGGGTGCCGCGGGCGGTGCCGGTGGCCGGGGCGGCCGCTCGGGTCGCCAGGGCGCCGACGACCGGGACCACCTGCTCGTCGACGAGGACTGGATCGACGACGAGGCGACCGGGCCCGACGTCCTGAGGTGACGTCGGCGACGACGCTGACGGCCGGGCCGGGGAGGGGCGTTCGCCTCCCCGGCCCGGCCGTGTCACGACCGGTAGCATGCGGGTCGCTCGGAGCCGGCGGGGTCGCCGCGGCGGGCGCGAGAGGGGGAGACGCTCGATGAGCCAGTTGCAGACCGGTGCCTCGGGACTGGTCCGGGTGACCGTGGCGTCCGGACGCCGACGGGTGGACCTCGTCCTCCCCGCCGCCGTCCCGGTCGCGGAGCTCGTGCCGGAGCTGGCGCGCAGCGTCGGCCTGCTCGACGCCGCGACCGTGTACGGCGGGTACAAGGTCGTCACGCAGGACGGTCGCCAGCTGGCCGCCGACGCCGGTCTCACCATCCAGGGCGTCGAGGACGGCACCCTCCTCACCGTCAGCGCCGGCGTCGACGAGGAGCCCCCGCGGGTCTACGACGACATCGTCGAGGCGATGACCGACGTGGTGGAGCGCGAGCTCAAGCCGTGGCAGCCGGAGGCGGGCCGTCGTACCGCCCTGGGGGCAGCCGCCCTCCTCCTGCTCGTCGGCGCCTGGTCGCTGCTCCTGCAGACCGACGACCTGCTGGCGGGGGTGGGGGCGGCCGTGGTCGCCGTCGTGCTCGCGGCCGGCGCGGTCGTGCTCTCCCGCGTGCAGCGCGAGCGCCAGGCGGCGGTCGTGCTCGGGCTGGTCGGGTCGGTCTTCGGCGGCGTCGCCGGCGCGCTCCTCGGTGAGGGCGGCACGCTGACGGGGCCGGGAGCGGCGTACGTCGGGGTGGGCGTGCTCGCCGTGGCGCTCGCCGTGCTCATCGGCATCGACGACGGGCGCCCCCTGCTCGCGCCGCCGGTGCTCGTGGGCGCGCTGCTCGCCGTCGGCGGCTGGTTCGTCGACGTCACCGACCTCGACGCGGCCGTCGTGCTGACCGTCGTCACCACCTTCGTCGTCATCGCCGGCAGCGTCTTCCCGTGGCTGGCGCTCAGCGCCACGAGCACCCGGGTCGACCAGGTCGTCACCGTCGAGGACATCACGAACGACCCCGACGAGATCGACGCCGACCGCGTGCTCGCCGACGCCCGCACGGCCCACGAGATCCTCGTCGGCGTCTCGGCCTCGGTGGGCCTGCTCGTCGTGGTCGCGATCCCGTTCGAGGTGTCGCTCGGGCTGTTCGGCACGCTCGTGGCGGTGCTGTCCTGCCTCGTCCTCATGCTGCGCACGCGGCAGTACCGCACGGGCCTCGAGGTCTTCGTCGGGCTGGCCTCCGGCATCGTCGGCCTGCTCGTCACGGCCGCCGCGGTGCTCGTGATCCACCCCGACTGGCGGCCCACCACCGCCGTCGTCCTCGCCGCGGCGGGCGGGGTCGTGCTCGCCACGACCCTGGTGCCGTCCACTCCGTCCCTGCGCCGCGGCCGTCTCGGCGACGTCGCCGAGACGCTCGCCCTCGTCGCGCTCCTGCCGCTCCTCGTCCTCGCCATCGACGTGCTCGACGTCGTCGGGGGCTGAGCGTGGCCACCAAGCGGGACCTCGTCGAGGCCTACGGCTTCAGCCGCCGCCGCCTCGTCACCGCCTTCATCAGCGGGGCACCGGGCGGCCGCGAGGTCGAGCCCAGCCGCCCCGGGCGCGCCATCGTCGGGGGCATCGCGCTCACCGTGCTCGTCCTCGCCGCGGCCGCGGTCGTCGGTTTCCTCAAGCCGCGCGCCGACGCGGGCTGGGCCGACACCGAGGGCCTGGTCATCGTCGAGGAGAGCGGCGAGCAGTTCCTCGTGCAGGTCGACGAGGAGGGCGGCGACACGGTCCTCGTGCCCGTCGTCAACACCACCTCCGCCCGGCTCGTGCTCGGGCCCGACCTCGCCCCGACGACGGTGCCGCAGGAGGAGGTCGACCGCTACGCGCTGACCGAGACCGTCGGCATCCTCAACGCGCCGCCGTCGCTGCCGTCGCCCAACCGGCTGGTCGGCTCGGGCTGGACCGCCTGCACGGGTCGCGAGCAGGGCGTCCGGATCGCCGTGCAGGAGTCACCCGACGTGACCGTCGACGGCTCCGCCCAGGTCGTGCGGGTGGGCGAGGAGCACCACCTGCTCGCCCTCGGCCAGACCGACGAGGAGGGCAACGCGCGGGCCTTCCGGATGCAGATGCCCTCCGACCCGGCCGTCCTGAACGAGATGCTGGGGCTGTTGCGCGGCCCGGCGCTGGAGGAGGTCCCGGAGGTCTCCCGCGGGTGGCTCGACCTGTTCCCGGCCGCCGACCCGCTCGCCGACGCGTCGTTCGCCGTGGAGGGGCAGACGGGGCAGCCCCTCGCCGGGGTCACCCTGGCGAACGGCGCGCCCGCGACCGTCGGCACGCTCGCGACGTACAACGACGGCCCCGTCGTCCTGCAGGCCGGCGGCTACCAGCCGCTGGACGCGTTCGCGGCCGCGGTCTACCAGTCGCTGCGGGGGGCGGCGCCGGTCGAGGTGAGCGGCGACGTCGGCACCCGCGGCTCGGCGGCCGGCGACCCGGGCCGCTGGCCCACCGACCTGCCCGAGTTCGCGACCGGCGACCGCACCGACAGCTTCTGCGCCGTCCTGCGCACCCACGACGACGTGCCACCCACCGTCGAGCTGGCCGTGCGGCCCGGCGACGCCGCGGCGGCCGACGGGGTCCCCGTGGGCACCGTCGCTCCCGCCGTCCAGCAGGGACGGGGTGCGGTCGTCGACAGCGGCGGCTTCGGCCGCGGCGAGGCGGGCGACGCGTTCCTCGTCGACGCGCAGGGGATCCGCTACGCCCTGCAGGGCAACGCCCTGACCCAGCTCGGGTACGACGGTGGCTCGACCCCCGTCGTACCGGCCTCGTGGGTGGAGGGGTTCGAGTGCGGCGTCGCCCTGGCCCGCGAGGAGGCGCTGAAGACGCTGAGCCCGGACCGGCAGGTGGCCCAGTCCTGCCCCGGGCAGCGGGACGCGGACGGCGCGGAGGCCGCGCCGGGCGGCTCCGGGGGCACCGGGGGCACCGGGTGAGGTGGGGAACGGCGGCCGGCGCGCTCGCGCTCGGCCTGACGGTCCCCGTCGTCGGGCCGCTCGGTCCCGCGTCCGCGGAGCCGGCCCTGTGCCTCAACGCCTTCCAGGACGGTCAGCCGGTCACCTCCGACGAGGGCTCGCCCCTCGTCGAGCAGCTCGGCCTCGCCCAGGTGCGCGACGAGCTCGGCGTCGACGGCACGGGGGTGAAGGTCGCGGTCGTGGACAGCGGCGTGGGTGCGCGTGTGCCGGTCGACCTCGTCGGGGAGCAGGCGTTCGGCGGTGCGTCGCGCGGCACGCCCGTGGACCCGCACGGCTCGGAGGTGGCCGGCATCATCGCGGGCGCCCCGGTCGGGGGCGTCGCCGACCGCGGGGTCGGAGTCGCGCCGGGCGCCCAGATCGTCTCGCTGAAGGTGCTCGACATCGACGCGCAGGGCGAGCAGGCGGTCGCCCAGGCGCGGGAGCAGGGCCTGACCACGCTGACCCCCCAAGCCGTCGCCCAGGCCCTCGACTGGGTCGCTGCGCAGGTGCGCGGCGGCAACGACATCGGCGTCGTCAACGTGTCCCTGGGCGTCGACCCGGGTGTGGCCGGGACCGACGTCCTCCGTCCGCGGCTCGAGGCGCTGGCCGCTCTCGACGTGCTGGTCGTGGCGGCCGCGCCCAACGTGCCGCCGACCCAGGAGGGCGAGGAGAACGGGCTGACGCCCCTCGGGGACCCTCCCACCGAGGACCCGGCCGACGTGGTCGCCTACCCCGCCGGCTACAGCCCCGTGCTGCCCAACGTGCTCTCGGTGGGGTCCATGCCGTTCCGGGGCGCCGAGCCCTCGGACGGGACGCGCCCGTCGTACTTCACCGACGTCGTCGCGCCGAGCCAGGGCGCCGTCACCTACCTGCCGGACGGCAGCTCGTGCGCGCTCGAGTTCGCGTCGTCGTACTCGACCGCGGTCGTGAGCGGCGTCGCCGCGCTCCTGCGCCAGCGCAACCCCGACTGGACCGCGGCCGAGGTCGCGACGCGTCTGGAGGAGACCGCGGGTGGGGTCACCGACGCCCCGAACGCGTACGGCGGCGCCGGGGTCGTGCAGCCGTACGACGCGCTCACCCGCACGCTGCAGGTCGACCCCGAGACCGGGAGGGTGACGCGCAGCGCGTCCGCCCCTCGCCCCGCCACCCAGGCCGAGGCGCCGACGCCGCAGGAGGACCTGCTCGACGACTCCCGGCAGGACTTCCTGTGGTGGGGCCTCGTCGCGGGCGCGGCCGTGGTGCTCGCCCTCGTGCTGCGACCGGCGACCAGTCGACTGCGCCGCCGCTAGCCCGGCGAGACGCCCCGTCCTCACGTCGGACCGTGGGATCCTCCAGGTCCGACCGAGCCACCAGGGGGCCACGTGAGCACGACGCTCGACCACCGCGCCGACCGCGACCCGTTCGCCGCCACCCGCCGGTGGCCGCGCCGGGCCCGGGCGGTCGGCACCACGCTCGCCGTCGCCGCCGGGGCGGTGTGGGTGGTGACGTCGCCGCGGGGCGACGTACCCCTGCCCGGGCCGGACGCGACGCCCGAGGAGGTCGTCGTGGCCTACGCCGAGGCGATCAGCGCCCGCGACTTCGCGACCGCGAACGCGATCTCCCCCTCGGACGACCACGACCGGTTCAGCTGGCCAGGCTCGATCGACATCGAGCAGCTCCGCGAGACCCGCGGCACGCCGACCCGCCCGTGGGTCTTCTTCGACGCGGACTTCTCCGGCGACGCCACGATGCAGGACGGGCTGTGGGGCTACGTGCTGGAGCGTGGCGAGGACGGTCGCTGGCAGATCGTCGACGCGGGCGTCATCTGAGCCGGACGCGACCGGGCGGCGGGACGCAGAACGCCGGGACGGACCGTGGTCCGTCCCGGCGTCCGGGTCCTGCGCGATGGCGGAGGATAGGGGATTCGAACCCCTGAGGGCTGTTAACCCAACCCGCTTTCCAAGCGAGCGCCATAGGCCACTAGGCGAATCCTCCGCGAGGAGGGTAGCGGGTGGCGCTGGGACCGTGGAAATCGGGTCCCGCGCGTGCCGCGTCGGCAGGGGTCGTCTTGGACCCGTCCGCGCGCCTCGCCTACACTCGCCCGCAACCCCCCGTGCGGCGGCACCTCGCCCAATCCCCCCAGGGCCGGAAGGCAGCAAGGGCAAGTGAGCTCTACCGGGTGCGCGGGGGGCCTTTTCGTCCCCGGACGCCTGTCGTGGGCTCGCCGTCATCTCCGCCGTCGTCGTTGTCGGCGGCCCTCGTTAGGGTGCTGGTCGTGGAGTCACCCCTCGCGCTGTACCGGCGCTACCGCCCGGAGACGTTCGCCGAGGTCATCGGCCAGGACCACGTCACCGAGCCCCTGCGCGCCGCGCTGGCGAGCAACCGGGTGAACCACGCCTACCTCTTCTCCGGCCCCCGCGGCTGCGGCAAGACGACGAGCGCGCGGATCCTGGCCCGGGCGCTCAACTGCGAGCGCGCGCCGATCGCCGACCCGTGCGGCGAGTGTCGCTCCTGCACCGACCTGGCGCGCGGCGGGCCTGGCTCGATCGACGTCATCGAGATCGACGCCGCCTCCCACGGTGGCGTGGACGACGCCCGCGACCTGCGGGAGAAGGCGTTCTTCGCGCCGGTCCACAGCCGCTACAAGGTCTACGTCATCGACGAGGCCCACATGGTGACGACGCAGGGCTTCAACGCCCTGCTCAAGCTGGTGGAGGAGCCGCCGCCGCACCTGCGCTTCATCTTCGCCACCACCGAGCCGGACAAGGTCATCCCGACCATCCGCTCGCGCACCCACCACTACCCGTTCCGCCTCATCCCGCCGCGGCTGCTGTCGTCGTACCTGGGGGAGCTCTGCGCGAAGGAGGGCGTGCCGATCGAGCCGGCCGCCGTGCCGCTCGTGGTGCGCGCCGGGGCGGGCTCGGCCCGCGACACGCTCTCGGTGCTCGACCAGCTCATCGGTGGTTCGGGGCCCGACGGCGTGACGCACGCGCTGGCGACGGCGCTGCTCGGCTACACGCCCGACACGCTGCTCGACGAGGTCGTCGACGCGTTCGCCGCGGGCGACGGTGGCGGCGTCTTCGGGGTCGTCGACAAGGTCATCGAGACGGGGCAGGACCCGCGTCGCTTCACCGAGGACCTGCTGCGCCGCCTGCGCGACCTCGTCATCCTGGCCGCCGTGCCCGACGCCGCGACCACGGGCCTGCTCGACGTCGCGCCCGACGTGGGCGAGCGCCTGACGGCCCAGGCCGCGCGCTTCGGCGGGGTCGAGCTCAGCCGGGCCGCCGACCTCGTCGCCGCCGGCCTCACCGAGATGCGCGGTGCCACGGCCCCCCGCCTGCTGCTCGAGCTCATCTGCGCCCGCGTGCTCCTGCCGGGCGCCGACTCGACGAGCGACGGCGTGATGGCGCGCCTCGACCGCCTCGAGCGCCGTCTGGCCATGCCGGGGGGTCGTCCCGACGGGGGTACGCCGGTGCTCGCCCCCGCCGCTCCCGCGCCGGCCGCTCCCGCCCCGCCGGCGCCTGCTCCGGCCGGGCGCCCCGCGACGCCGGAGCCCT
>NZ_JAHWBL010000094.1:0-6717 GCF_029493445.1 Nocardioides sp. ChNu-99
GGATGAACCCCTCGCGCACGTGCACGAACTCGGCCAGCGGACCCGAGTGGATCATGGTCTGCAGCGGCTCGTAGACGTTGTTGGTCTGCGACTCCGCGAACGCGAGCAGCCCGAGCAGCGACTTGCGCCGCGGGATCCCCATGGCCTCGCCGACCTGGTACTCGTACTCCCATCCGCAGCCGCAGCCGTGGTCGGCGCACCGGTACACCTCGCCGCCGCGAGCGAACCCGTCGAAGAGCGTGGGGCCCACGGCCTCGGCCAGGAGCATCGCGGCGCCCCACGGGGACTTTCCGCACTTCTGGGGGCCGACGATGACCGAACGGCGGTACACGAACGGGGCGAGCAGACGCCGCGAGTCGGCGATCGCACGGGCGTGGACCCGGTAGTGGTTGGCGGTGCAGAACAGCTGCCAGCCGTTGAACTCCAGCGGGTCGTTCTCCATCACGCCCGAGGGGACACGGCAGTGCGCCTCGACCCAGTCGGTGACGATGAACCCGAGGGTCAGCAGCGGGTCGAAGTCGAGGGCAAGGGCGTCACCGGCCATTGCCGGTGACGACCTTCATCCGGTCTCGGGAAGACCGCGGCGCGGGGGGCGCCGCCTGTTCCTTCTCGGCCCGCTTCACGCCCAGGCTGTCGGTCGCGATGGCCCAGCCGTTCTCACGGAGCCCGGCCGGGGTGAGTCCGATCTGGTCGCGGAAGCGGTGCAGCTGCGCCACGAGCGACGCGTTGGCGTCCGGCTCGAGCTCGACGACGGTCTTGAGGCGGCAGAACTCAGCAATCGTCGGCCAGCGCCAGCGCTCCAGCTCCCACGCGACCGCCTGCGGCATCTTCCAGTGGTCGCGCCAGATCTGCAGCTCACGCTTGCGAAACTCGTTGGACGCCGCCTTGTCGGGCACGCGCATCTTCGAGCCGCCCTCGCCGGCCAGGGTGAGCCAACGCTGGACCTTCGGCAGCGGGAACGCCGGGGCGTGACCCTTGCGTCCCTCGGACGGCAGCGCGGTCAGGCTGACGCCGCGGCTGTCGCTGCGCCCCGAGTTGGGGTTCAGCGACGGCCCCGACCGGTTGCGTGCACCTCCACTGGCCACGGTCCTACCTCCTCGAGGTGGGCGTCGCGCCCACGTCGGCGGACCGGTCGGGCGTCGCGCCCGATCCGGTATGCGTCTGGTGCTATACCGGTGCGGGCGCTGGCCCGGGGCCGGAACTTTTGAACCCTCCGCACCTTTTTCAGGTCTCCTCCGCGGTCTCCATCGGACCGGGTTCGGCCCACCCCCCTGGGCAGACCGGCGAGGGCTATACCTTCTGTGCGATACCCGCTTGCTTGCTGCTGTTGCACGACAGGCAGAGGGTCTGAGCGTTCGCTCTGCTGTGCTCGCCTTGGTCGGCGAGGGGGCGACGACGTGGTCGACGGTCGCCGCGGTCAAGGTGTACGGGTCGGGATCGGTGCACCGGATGGCGCACAGTTGGCAGGTCCACTCGTCGCGAGCGAACACAGCGGCCCGGTCGAACACCTCGACGATTGCCACGCCCGCTGCGCGAGCACGCTTGACCGCGTCCTGCGCCCAGTCGTACCCCGAGCTGGGGGCGAGGCGGTGGCCCCACTGCACCACGCTGCGGCAGCGCACGCTGCACGTCGTGGCGTACGAGGCGTCGACGCGGCGCACGACCACGGCGCCACAGGCGACGCACGGCCGCTGCTCCTTCGGGTGCCGCGAGCTCTCGCCCATCACGAGGCGGTTGTAGTGCGTGGCGCAGTAGCCGCGGGCACGGTGGCCGTTGCGGCAGCCGGGGACGTCGCATGTTCGGGCAGCCGGCACCGGCGTCCCTCCCTTCGGAAACGCCACGACCCCCGTCGCTGGCCCTCTGGGCGAGCGTGCGGGGGCCGTCTGGGCGGCGGGGTGTCGGTGCTAGCGGAGACGCTGGGCGTTGCCGCGCAGTGCGCCGTCGCGGGCGTTGCAACTGAGGTGGACCACGCCGCGGTAGCCGCTGCGATCCCCGGTGTGGTCGAGGGCGAGGTCCTGATCGGCGGCCATGCGATCGCCGCACAGGTGGCACGTCATGCCGACGGCCTCGGCCCGCATCCGCTTGGACAGCTGCGTGTGGGTGTAGTCGTAGCCGCGGGCGGTGGCCGAGCCGCGCTCGCGCTCGACCTGGCGCCGGTGGTCGAGGCAGCGCCCACCTCGGGCACCGGCCTCGACCAGCGTGGGGCAGCCCGCCTCGGCGCAGACGCGCCTACTTCCGGGCATGCCGATTACCGCTGGGGTTGTTCAAAGCATAGGGCATCAGGACGCCTTCCCGTGGTGCTTGCGGGCGCGACTCTCCTGGTGCGCGTCGCGGACGTCGGGCCACCACACCAGGAGTCGTCGGGTCCGAAGGTCGCAGACGGCACCGACAGTCATCCGCCGCAGCCAGGTGCGGACGGTGTGCTGGGGTCGGTCGATCGCGTTGGCGGCGTCCGAGATGGGCACGAACCGCGATGCTCCCTCGTGTGCGAGCCAGTCCGCCTTGGCTCGGGCGAACTCGCCCTGGTTGTAGACACGGCCGCAGCGGGGGCACTCGTGACTGTCGTCCTCGGTCTTGTCGGCGTAGACCACCGCGAGCCGCACGCCGCAGTCGAGGCAAGGCACCCGGGTGTGCTCCCGGCGCTCTCCGTCGCGCAGCACGTTCTCCACGTGCCGGCGGCAGCGGCGCAGGTCGCGGGCGAACGGGGCGAAGTCGAGGTGCTCGTAGCCGCCCATGTACGAGAGCTGACGGTCGAGGTAGTCGACGGCCACCGCGATGGTGAACGGCTCGTCGGGGTTCGGCTGGTCGTGCTCGAGGGTGTCGCGCCAGAGCATGTCCCAGGTGCCGAGGACCCACAGCGGGTGGAGCTCGTCGCCGGCCTGCTGGTCGAGCCACGCCTTGAGCTCGTCGACGTCGCGGGCGTCGCAGTCGGGCGGGACGATTCGGCCGGCCAGCGCCGAGGCGGCGTGGTGGTGCCACGCCTCGGGGTCGCTGGCGGGGCCGAGCAGCATCATCGCCTCGGAGTCCACGCCGCGGTGCTTGACCTCGGCGGGGAGCGCGTCGACCATGCGGGCGATCTCGTGGAGGTCGGCGCGGGTGACGGCGAGGCACTCGGCGCAGGTGCCGTCGATGTGGGTGTTGCCGCAGACCCGGCAGTGGGGCTCGGTGCAGGGCAGGCAGCCGCGGCACTCGTCCTCGGCGGCGTGGGGGTGGGCGTCCTCGGCGTGGCGGCCGGGGATGACGCGGGGCTCGTGGCGGCCCGCTGGTCGGCACTGGGTCATGCGTGGGCCTCTCGTGACGGCGTGGGGGCGGGCGGCATCGTCGGAGCGAGCACGCCCGCGAGGTGGTCGACCATGGCCTCGGTGTGGAGAGCGAACGCCCGCCACAGGAGCGTGAACGCCTTCTCGGGGAGGTAGCCGGAGTCCTGGAGCGCGCACCGGATCGTGTCGGTCTGGTCGCGGTGCACGAGGTGCAGCAGCTCGTGCGTGATGGTGTTGCGGAGGATGTCCTCGGGCTGGTCACGCCAGTCGGTCGCGAAGTAGATCATCGCGATGAACCGGCCCTCGGTCGGGTGCACCGAGGCGTGCACGCCTTCCTCAGCGGGGTCGGCAGCGATCCAGACTGTCCAGTGCGTGAGGTGCAGGCGCTCACGCACCGCGTTGACGTACTGCTCCAGCTCTCGCACCTCCTTGGCGCTCAGGTGGGCGCCCTTGCCCGGCTCGATGGAGTCAGCCGCGGCCACCACATCCCGGCTGTCTTCGGTCTCGGGGCGGATCACGCCGACCGCCGCAGCAGGTTGTCCCGCCGGTTGCGCTCCGACCGCTCGTGATCTGCAGCCGTCAGCGCACCGCGGTCAGCGTCTCCCGCGTGCCACTCGTAGCCCGTCCCCCACGGCGTGCTGCTCGGCAGCCACCCGTCACCGGACTCGTCGTACCAGCGCCACGTCGCGCCGCGGTCATCGAGCCACGCCCCGAACTCGCGCACCAGCCACGCGTGCAGGTCGCGGCACCCCGCGCCGTTGACCGCGGTGTAGCCGTAGCCCGTGTCGAAGTGGACCAGGACGTAGCCGGCCGGGTCGTGCAACCGGAGGCAGTAACGCTCGGCGTCGGTGGTGTCGCAGAACGCATCGCAGTACTCGTCGCAGGTCTCGGCCGGGATCAGGTCACCGTCCCGGTGGTCGACCCACAGGAGAGCGGGAAGGCCCTGTCCGAGGTCCATGTGCAGGCCGTGCGGTGAGGTCCGCGCGTCGTACTGCTCGCCGGCGCCGATGAGCTGGCGCATGCGGAGGAACGCGTCGGCAGCGCGGACCCCGGGGCTGGTGATCATCACTCGGGTGTGGAGAGTCATCGGGTCCTCCTGGTGCGGGCTCGGCGCCGGCGGTGGTACGCCGCACCGTCGATCGGCAACGGGCGCGGGTGGTGGGTGTCGACGGGGCGCGCGACCCCGGAGAGGGGGTCGATGTGCAGGCCGGCCATCAGGGCCGCCATGGCTCGGGCCGCCTCGGTCACGGCAGTGATGAACGGGCTCAGGTCGACGTGCACCCGGAAGGTGACCGCGCGGCTCGCGATGCGCGGTCCGAGGACGGACGTCGGCTGAGTCGGCGGCGGGTCGGGTGTCCACCGCATGGCGTCGGGGCTGGTCTCCCAGTCGTCGAGGGCCCCTTCGATCGCGGCCAGGATGTCGCCGCTCACCGCTGGCCCCAGAGCGTCGTGATCGGGAACGCGCCCGGCGTGGCCCCGGTGATCGGCTCGCCGGTCCTCGGGTCGCGGTTCCAGAAGTGCTCGTCCTCGAACGCGAGCGCCCACTTGTGGCTGACGTGGGCGGCCGTCCACCCCGCGTTTCCGTCGGCAAGTTCGACGCCGCCGACGACGCGGTCCCAGCGGTTGACCGCCTCGGCGAAGGCGGCCTTGGGCTGGTGGCCGAAGCCGGTGACGTTGCAGACCTCGTCCTCCACGAAGGGGTAGACGACCCCCGCGTCGGTGGTGGAGTACTGCTCCCGCAGCTCCGCGTTCGGGTCGTGGCCGCACGTCGGGCACTCGTGCGCGCCGGGCTCGGCGAGTACGGCGTCCGGGAACGGGGCGGGCCACGAGGCGTCGAGCGGGACGTCGTCGGGGATGTGGTGCTCGGTCAGCCAGCGGCGGATGGCGTCGGCCAGCGTGGTGCCGATGCGGTCGTAGCTGTCGGTGACGAGCACGTCGTCGGTGTGCCAGATGGCGCGGTGCGGGATCACGGGGTCTCCTCGAGGGTGAGGTCGATGTGTCGGGCGACGCGGACGGCGAGGTCCGGTCGGAGGGTCCAGAGGCCGAGCGCTCCGTCGGCCTGGATGGGGACCGGCAGCAGCCGGGCGTTGGCGAGCTCGTAGTGCCAGGCGGGCCGGTGGGTGGTGGAGCAGCGGCCCTTGCGGTGGTCGGCGCAGAGGTCGACCGCGCGCATGGCCCACGGGGAGCAGCCGAGGCGGCACTCGGTCTCGTCGTGGGCGTCGACCAGGTCGACGACGGCGATGACCGCGGACATGCGCCACCGCGGCGCGCAGCGCGGGACCCCGGGGTTGGGGACGGGGCGGCCGGTGAGGCGCTCGACCATGTCGAACGCCCACTCGGCGTCTGGGCGGGAGCCGGCGTGGATCGCGAGGGGGCCGCGGTGGGACCACCTGGTGGTGCGGTTCTCGATCGTCTTCTCGCCCGACGCGATGGCGCCGGCGAACGGCTGGCGGACGGTGAGGGCCTTCATGCTGCGGGCCTGACGCCGCCGTCGTGGTGGAGGTACGTGCGCTCGCCCGGGTAGGCGTGGAGCACGACGGCGACCTGCAGCGGGTCCTCGTCCTGGCGGAGCAGCCAGCCGGTCGAGAGCGCGAGGACGCGCTGGGTCTCGATGAGGGCGTGGCAGCCGTCCGGGGTCGTCGCCGACCCGCACACCAGCAGCAGGTTCGCAGGGCTGTTCGCGTCCGCCCGGCTGGTGCCGCCCATCCCCCGCGGCCGGCGGTGGTGGAACGAGTGCGGGAACGACCCCCACCCGTCGTCGCCGTACAGCTGCCGGCCGCACACCTCGCAGCAGCCGTCCGCGCGGCCCAGCACGACCCGGCGGACGTTCGTGGAGGGCCCGGTGTCCCGCGGCGCCTTCCCGGCCGTCTGCGCCCGGCTCAGGCGCTTCTCCCGCGACCGCTGCATCGGGGCAGTCCGGGCCAGCTCGGTGCGCCGCAGTTCCGTGCGGCGCACCAGCGCGGTATGGCGCAGGCTCACCGGCCCGCTGCCTTCCGCCCGCCATCGAGGACGCGAGGGTCCGCGATGAACGGCGGTGGGGTCGGGTCGCACAGGTGCGGCTCGGTGTGCGGGTTCTCTCCCACCGCCCACCCGCGGCCGGTGGCGAGCCGGTCGTACCAGTCGCGGGCCCACGTCGCGTCGCCCATCGCGGTGTGGCGCATCGCGGGCGGGACAGGGGTCACGCCGCACAGCTCGGCGAGCGCGTCGGAGGAGTCGGGGAGGTCGTCGAGCCCCCGGGCGTGGAGCGCCCCGATCGCCATCGACTTCACGTCGACCGGCCAGTAGTGCCACGCCGGCGCCAAGCGGTGGCGGCGGAGCATCTTGTCGAGCACGTGCACGTCGAAGCCGGGGTTGACCCCGACCAGGGTGGCGCCGCGGGTCTCGCGCTCCACCATGCGGGCGAGGCGGTCCTCGCGGAGGACCTCGAGGCGGCACGGGCCTGGTCGCTGGGCCACTG
>NZ_JAHWBL010000095.1:0-6403 GCF_029493445.1 Nocardioides sp. ChNu-99
CCGACGGCGGCTCGCGTCCCGCGACGGGCCTCCCGCCCCGTCCCTCCGCGCCTACCGGGCCTGCCGGCCCCGGCGGTCCCGCCGGGGCGCGGCGGCCTGCGGGCGCGCCGTACCGCGGTGACGCCCCCTCGCACGGGTCCAGCGCGAGCCACGCGGCCCACCGCGGACCGTTGCCCGGCTCGAGCCCGTCGAACCCGGCCCACCGTCCGGGAACCGGGGGCACCGGGGGCACCGGGTCCGGCGCCCGGCCCCTGCCGCAGCGGCCGTCGGCACCGTCGAGCGGCTCCAACCCCAGCATCCGCCCGCCGGGCGCGCGCCCCGGCGGCCCCGGTGCGCCCGGTGGCCCCCGACCCGCTCCCCCGCGTCCCGCTCCCCCCCGACCGCAGGGACCGTCGGGCGCCTCCCGCGCCTCCGGCACCTCCCGCTCGTCGGGCCCCAGCACGCAGGCCGTCGCCGCGGTGGCGATCGCGGCGGTCGCCGTGCTCGTGCTGCTCGTCGTGCTCCTCACGGCCGGCTGATCCGCGCCCCTCGCACGGTTCCCCGCACCATCCCGCGCACGACCCCGCGCACGACGAGGGCCGCACCACCGACGGTGGTGCGGCCCTCGTGCCGTGCGGGGTGCGGCGCCGCGAGGGGCGCGCGCGGTCAGGCCTTCTGGCGGTACTCCTTGAGCATCGAGCGGCCGATGATCATCTTCTGGATGTCGCTGGTGCCCTCGCCGATGAGCATGAACGCCGACTCGCGGTAGAGGCGCTCGATCTCGTACTCCTTCGAGTAGCCGTAGCCGCCGTGGATGCGGAACGACGCCTCGACGACCTCGTTGCAGTACTCGCTCGCGAGCATCTTGGCCATGCCGGCCTCGACGTCCATCCGCTGGCCCGAGTCCTTCAGCCGCGCCGCGCGCACCATCATCGTGTGGGCGGTCTCGACCTTCGTGGCCATCTCGGCGATCCGGAACAGGATCGCCTGGTGCTCGGCGATCGGCTTGCCGAAGGTCTGGCGCTGCTGGGCGTAGGCGGTGCCGAGCTCGAAGGCGCGGTTGGCGATGCCGCAGGCGCGGGCCGCGACGTTCACGCGGCCGACCTCGACGCCGTCCATCATCTGCGAGAAGCCCTGGCCCGGCGCCCCGCCCAGCACCTGGTCCGCGGAGATCTCGTGGCCCTCGAGGATCATCTCCGTGGTGTCGATGCCCTTGTAGCCCATCTTGTCGATCTTGCCGGGGATGGTGACGCCCTGGGCGGTCTCGCCGAACCCGGCCTCCTTCTCCACGAGGAAGGTCGTCATGTTCTTGTAGACGCTGTCCGCGCCCTCGTCGGTCTTCACCAGCACCGCGACGAGCGTGGAGGAGCCGCCGTTCGTCAGCCACATCTTCTGGCCGGTGATCGAGTACGACCCGTCGTCGCGCTTCGTCGCCTTGGTCGTGATGGCCGAGACGTCCGAGCCCAGCCCGGGCTCCGACATCGAGAACGCGCCGCGCACCTCGCCGGTGGCCATGCGGGGCAGGTACTTCTGCTTCTGCTCGTCCGTGCCGTGCTTCATCAGCAGGTAGGCGACGATGAAGTGGGTGTTGATGACGCCCGAGACACTCATCCAGCCGCGGGCGATCTCCTCCACGCACAGGGCGTAGGTGAGCAGCGACTCCCCCAGCCCGCCGTACTCCTCGGGGATCATCAGGCCGAACACCCCGAGCTCCTTGAGCCCCTCGACGATCTCCGTGGGGTACTCGTCCGCGTGCTCCAGCTCGGTCGCGACCGGGATGATCTTGTCCTCGACGAACTGGCGCACGGCCTTGACGATCTCCGTCTGGACATCGGTCAAGCCGTCGGTCTGGCAGAGCCGGGCCATGGTGTTCCTTCCGCACGGGGGCAGGGGCTGGGCGCAGCGTAGTGGCTCGCGCCCCCGGCGATGTTACCGCTCAGTACGGCGAGACCACAGGCCCCGTCCGCGTGGCGTGCGGCCCGGCGGCCTAGCGGTAGCGTTGCGCCGTGAGCTCCCCGACCCCGCGCGTGTACGCCGCCCGCCTGCTCGGACTGCCGGTCTTCGACCCGCAGGGCGAACAGGTGGGCAAGGTGCGCGACGTCGTCGTGGTGCTGCGCAGCGACGGTGGCCCGCCCCGCGCGGTCGGTCTCGTCACCGAGGTGTTCGGCCGCCGGCGGGTGTTCCTGCCCATGACGCGCGTGCTCGCCATCGAGGCGGACCACGTCGCCACCACGGGGCTGCTGAACGTCCGCCGCTTCGAGCAGCGGCCGACCGAGATCCTCGTGATCGCGCAGATGCTCGACAGCCGCGTGACGCTGCGCCACACCGGCGTGACCGGCACGGTCTTCGACATCGCGGTCGAGCAGAGCCGCACCCGTGACTGGTTCGTCTCGCGCATCGCCGTGCGGGAGTCCTCGCGCACCTTCCGGCGCCGCGGCCAGACCCACGTCGTGGAGTGGGGCGAGGTCGAGGGCCTCGGGCGCCGCGACGACGCCCAGGGGGCGACGCGCCTGCTCACCGCCATCGGGGAGATGCGGCCCGCCGACGCCGCGCGCACCATCCACGAGCTGCCGCCCGAGCGCCGGCGATCCGTGGTGCTGGCGCTGCCGGACGAGCGGCTGGCCGTGATCCTGGAGGAGATGTCGGAGGAGGACCAGGTCGCGGTGGTCGAGCTGCTCGACTCCGAGCGCGCCGCCGACGTGCTCGAGGAGATGTCGCCGGACGACGCGGCCGACCTCATCGCCGAGCTGCCGGACGACACCGCCGCCCAGCTGCTGGCCCTGATGGAGCCCGAGGACGCCGCCGACGTGCGGCGCATGATGGCGTACGCCGAGGAGACCGCCGGCGCGATGATGACGCCCGAGCCGGTCATCCTCTCCCCCGACGCGACGGTCGCCGACGCGCTCGCCCACGCCCGCAACGCCGAGATCACGCCGTCCCTGGCCGCCCTCGTGTTCGTGTGCCGCCCGCCCCTGGAGACGCCGACGGGCAAGCTGCTGGGTGCCGCCCACATCCAGCGCCTCCTGCGCGAGCCGCCCTCGAGCCTCGCCGCGTCGGCCATCGACCCCTCGCTCGACCCGATCCGGCCCGACGCCAACATCGACGAGGTCGCGGCCCACCTCGCGACGTACAACCTCGTCGCCGCCCCGGTCACCGACGAGCAGGGCCGCCTGCTCGGCGCCGTGACCGTCGACGACCTCCTCGACCACCTCCTGCCGGAGGACTGGCGCGAGCGCGCGGCGGAGCGGGGTGAGCGCCGGTGAGCGCCCGCGACCAGGGCCGCGACCGCGGTCGCCTCGACACCCCCCAGGACGCGCGCCGTCCGCTCGTGCGGCGCCCGTCCTACGACTCCGACGCGTTCGGCAGCTTCGCCGAGCAGTTCGCGCGGTTCATGGGCACGGCGCGCTTCCTGCTCTACATGTCGCTGTTCGTCGTGGTGTGGGTGGTGTGGAACGTCGCGACGCCCGACGCGTGGCAGTTCGACCCGTTCCCCTACATCTTCCTCACGCTGATGCTGAGCCTGCAGGCCTCGTACGCCGCCCCGCTGATCCTGCTGGCGCAGAACCGGCAGGAGAACCGCGACAAGGTCGTCGCCGAGCAGGACCGCCGGGCCAACGCCCGCGCCCACGCCGACATGGAGTTCCTCGCCCGCGAGGTGGCCTCGCTGCGCCTCGCGGTCGGGGAGGTCGCGACGCGCGACTTCGTCCGCAGCGAGCTGCGCGCGCTGCTGGCCGAGCTCGGCGACGGCGACGAGCGCGAGAGCGGCTCGGAGCGCTCCCCCGACGAGGGCACCGAGGGCGGTCGTCGCAGGCGCGACGGATAGGCTGGGGGCATGAGCGCCACCCCGCCGGCAGGCACGCCGAGCGTCGAGCAGGTCACCACCGCCCTCGGCTCCGTCAACGACCCCGAGATCAAGCGCCCCATCACCGAGCTCGGCATGGTGGACGACGTGGCGGTCGACCCCGACGGCCAGGTCCGCGTCAAGGTGCTGCTGACGGTGGCGGGCTGCCCGCTGAAGGACACGATCAACCGGGACGTGACCGCGGCGGTCGGCGGGCTCCCCGGCGTCACGGGCGTCGCCGTCGAGCTGGGCGTCATGAACGCCGAGCAGCGCTCGAACCTGCAGAGCACGCTGCGGGGCGGCCAGGCGCAGCGCGAGATCCCCTTCGCCCAGCCCGGCTCGCTGACCCGCGTGTTCGCGATCGCCAGCGGCAAGGGCGGTGTCGGCAAGTCGTCCGTCACGGTCAACCTCGCGCTGGCGATGGCGCAGCAGGGCCTCAAGGTCGGCGTCGTCGACGCCGACATCTACGGCCACTCGATGCCGGCCATGCTGGGCGTCGCCGACGCGCGCCCCACCCAGGTCGACGACCTGATCATGCCGGTGCCCACGCCGTCCGGCGTCTCCGTCATCTCCATCGGCATGCTCAAGCCGCGGCGCGACCAGGTCGTCGCCTGGCGCGGCCCCATGCTCGACCGGGCGCTCGTGCAGATGCTCTCCGACGTCTACTGGGGCGACCTCGACGCCCTGCTGCTCGACCTGCCCCCGGGCACGGGTGACATCGCGATCTCGCTGGGCCAGCACCTGCCGAACGCCGAGGTCCTCGTCGTGACGACCCCGCAGGAGGCGGCCGCGGAGGTCGCCGAGCGCGCCGGCACGATGGCGTCGATGATGCACCAGCGCGTCGTGGGCGTCGTCGAGAACATGAGCTTCTTCCTCAGCCCCCAGGGCGAGAAGCTGGACATCTTCGGCACGGGCGGCGGCGACCGCGTCGCGGCCACGCTCTCGGAGCGGTTCGGGTACGACGTGCGCGTGCTGGGCCGCGTGCCCCTCGACCCGTCGCTGCGCGAGGGCGGCGACTCCGGCAAGCCCATCGTGGAGTCGGACCCGACGTCGCCCGCCGCGCAGGAGCTGCTCGAGGTCGCCCGCTCGCTCACCGGTCGGGGCCGCGGCCTCGCCGGGATGCAGCTCGGTCTCACGCCCACCGCGAAGTTCTGACCCGGTGTTCGGCGTCGGGATCCCCGAGCTGGCGGTCATCGCGCTCGTCGCGATGATCGTGCTCGGCCCGGACAAGCTGCCGGAGGTCGCCCGCCAGGCCGGGCAGATGCTGCGCCAGCTCCGCCGGATGGCGACGACCGCCCGCGACGACCTGCGCACCGAGCTCGGGCCGGAGTACGCCGACCTCGAGCTGCGCGACCTCGACCCCCGCGTCATCGTGCGCAAGCACGTGATGGAGGCCCTGGCCGAGGAGGAGGAGGCCAAGCCGCAGCGCGCGGGCATGCGACCCCTCGAGCCGGGCGAGCTCCCGCCGTACGACGCCGACGCCACCTGATCGGCTAGACCGCGCCCCGCTGCTCGCTCTGCACCGCGGCGAGCCCGGCGAACGGCACGAGGGCGACCTCCGGGGTGCGGCCGCGCACGGGCTCGCCCCGGCCGACCTCGACGAAGTCCGCCCCCACCCGGAGCAGGACGCCCTCCGTCCGGGCGCCGCACACCGCGTGCAGCACGCAGCGCTCCCCCGCCTCCGAGAGGCGCCGCAGCGCGGAGCCCAGGCCGAGGCGGTGCACCACCGACCACGCCGACTCCGGGCGCGAGCGCTCCGAGGCGCCCCGCACCAGCTCGACGGTCTCCGTCCGCACCACCCAGTCGCTGCGCGGCGTCTCGACGAGGCACCAGCCGTCCCCCACCCGGCGAAGCCGGCCCGCGACCGCACCGGGCCCCCGCACGTCGAGCACGACCTCCGCCTCGAGCGACGCCATGAGCCGGCTCGCCAGCGTGACCTGGCGGTACTCCGCCCGCGCCCGGTCTGCCACCTCGGCCGCCCGCTCGCGCTCGAACGCGACGGCCGCCTGCTGCTCGAGGTCGTCGAACAGCGCGAAGACCTGCTCCTCCCAGCGCACGGGGTGGAGCCTCGCACCGCGCGGTGTGCCGGCGCCAGCCTGTTGACAAGCCGTTGACACCGCGTCCTAGTCGCCTTTAGATGATGCAAACAGACGCAAACGCAAAGGTTCTCGGGATGTCACACCTCAGCGCAGCGTCGCCCCGACGCGTCCTCGCCGTCTGGGCCGGCGCCACCACCGCCCTCGCGGGACTGCTCGTCCTCGCCTGGGCGAGCCTCGGCCCCGCCCTGCCGGTCCTCTCCGGCGCCCCGGTGGGGTACGGCGAGCTCCTCACCGCCCTCGCCGCGGCCGTGCTGCTCCTCGCGGCCCCCTGGTGCTGGTGCGTCGTGACCCTCGTGGCGCTCGACGCGCTGCGGGGGCGCGAGCGCCGGCGCACCGGCTGCCCGGAGGCCCTGCGCCGCTGGGTGCTCGCCGCCTGCGGCGTGGTCGTGCTGTCCGCCGCGGTCGCCCCCGCCGCCCACGCCACGCCCGGCGACGGCTCCGCCAGCGGGGCGGTGGCGGGGGGCGACCCGCCGGTGAGTGCGTT
>NZ_JAHWBL010000096.1:0-6254 GCF_029493445.1 Nocardioides sp. ChNu-99
CGGTCGGGGCCACGGGCGGCGGGCCCGGCAGCGGGGCACCCGTCGGGGGTGGCCCGGCGTACGGCGGCGGGGGCGGCCCGGCGTACGGCGGCGGCGGCGGGGGCGGCCCGGCGTACAGGTCGGGGGGCGCGGGGTAGCGGGGGTTCTGCTCGCTCATGGGCCCACGGTGCGCGGCGGGCCTGTGCCCGGGCTGTGCACCGGCCCAGCGTCACCGAAGATCGTGCTGGGAGCGCCGCAGCACGCCGTACCCCACGAGCACGTAGCCCAGCGCGAGCACGCCCACGAGCATCCCCGCGAGCGTCGGCACGAAGGCCGACGACGACGGGTCGAGGAAGCCGTAGATGTCGAGGCCGGCCGCGTAGTAGAACGCCAGGTAGGCCAGCGGCGGCAGCAGCCACGTCAGCGGGTGCCACCAGCGCGACTCCCGCTGCCCCCGCCCCACGACGAGGTAGTCGGCGAGCACGAGCAGCGGCGTCACGAGGTGCTCGAGCAGCGACCACGTCGTGTCCACCGCGCCGCCGAGCAGCGCGAACCACGAGCCGCCCACGAGCAGGAGCACCACCAGTGTCGCCCCGCGCACCCACGACGACCGCGGCTCGTGGCGGCGGAAGCCGACGGTCGCCGGGTAGGCGGCCAGCGCGAGGTAGACGACCGCCGCGACGAGGCTCGCCAGCTGGCTCAGTCCCTGCCAGGCGTCGCCCCCGAACCGGGCGGTGGCCGCGAGGAAGCCGGTGAGCGCGACCCCGGCGACGAGGAGCCGCCAGACGGTGAGCGCGACGAGGGTGGGGACCGAGGGGGGTGGGGTCACGCGCCGCTGCGTACCCCGCGGGCCCCCACCCGACACCCCAGCCCGACACCCCGGCCCGACACCCAGCGCGACACCCAGCGCGTCCACAGCGGACGCACAGGTGACTGCGGCACAGTCGGGGGCATGGACCTGACCCGCCCGGACGGCTCGCCGCTGCGCGTGCTGGTCGTCGACGACGAGGTGAACCTCGCCGAGCTCGTGTCGATGGCGTTGCGCTACGAGGGCTTCGAGACCCGGATGGCCCACACGGGGAGCACCGCCGTCGCCGCCGCCCGCGTGATGGATCCCGACGTCGTCGTGCTCGACATGATGCTGCCCGACTTCGACGGCCTCGAGGTGCTGCGCCGGATGCGCTCCACCGACGCCGCCGTGCCCGTGCTCTTCCTCACCGCCCGCGACGCCGTCGAGGACCGCGTGGCGGGCCTGACGGCCGGCGGTGACGACTACGTGACGAAGCCGTTCTCGCTCGAGGAGGTCGTCGCGCGCCTGCGCGCCCTGCTGCGCCGCGCCGGTGCCCGGGCCGCGGAGCGCGAGAACGTGCTCGTCGTCGGCGACCTCAGCCTCGACGAGGACAGCCACGAGGTGCGCCGCGGCGGCGACGAGGTGACCCTGACGGCGACGGAGTTCGAGCTGCTGCGCTTCCTCATGCGCAACCCGCGCCGGGTGCTCAGCAAGGCGCAGATCCTCGACCGGGTCTGGAACTACGACTTCGGCGGCCAGGCCAACGTCGTCGAGCTCTACATCTCCTACCTGCGCAAGAAGATCGACGCCGGCCGCGCCCCGATGATCCACACGATGCGCGGCGCGGGCTACGTGCTGAAGCCGGCGGACTGACGGTGCCCGACGCACCGCCCGGGCCCGCCGGGCCCGCCGGGCCTGCCGGGACCGACCGGGCCACCCCCCGGCGCCGCCAGCTCGCCACGCTGACCTCCCGGCTCGTCGCCACGACCGTGCTGCTGACCACCCTGGTGGCCCTCGCGATCGGCGCCGCGACGACCCTGGCGATGCAGGGCAACCTCACCGGCCAGCTCGACGGCGAGGTCGGCTCGCTGGCGCAGCGCGCGGGCGGACCGGCGCCGCAGGGCCTCGACGGCGGCCCCGCCGACGGTCCGTGCGGCGACCGCTTCGTGCCCGGCAGCCGCGGCCCCGGCACCCTGTTCGCGCAGCTGTACGACGACGCCGACCGCACCGACGGCATCGTGCTCACCGAGGAGGTCTGCGGCGAGCGCGTGCTCTCCACGGCCGCGCTCGACCAGCTCGCGGACGTGCCGGCGGACGGCGCCGTGCACGCGGTCGACCTCCCCGCGCTCGGCTCCTACCGCGTCGTCGCCTCCGCGCGCAGCGACGGGTCCGTGGTCGTCTCCGGCCTGCCGACCGAGCGGGTCGACGACGCCGTCGCCTCCCTCGTGCTCTACGAGCTGCTCATCGGCCTCGCCGCCGTGCTCGTCGCCGCGGGTGCCGCGTCGGTGGTGGTACGCCGACAGCTGCGGCCGCTGCGCGACGTCGCCGCGACGGCGCACGAGGTCGCGACCCTGCCCCTCGCCGAGGGCGAGGTCGACCTGCGCGGGCGCGTGCCGGCGTACCTGACGGACGAGGCGACCGAGGTCGGCCAGGTCGGCGCCGCGCTCGCCACCCTCCTGGCCCACGTCGACGACGCCATCGCGGCGCGGCACCGCAGCGAGCAGCAGGTGCGCCAGTTCGTCGCCGACGCCTCCCACGAGCTGCGCACGCCGCTGGCCACGATCGTGGGGTACGCCGAGCTGGCCCGCCGCCGTCCCGACGACGCCGACGCGGCGCGCACCGCGCTCGCCAAGGTGGAGGGCGAGTCGGGCCGGATGCGGCGCCTCGTCGAGGACCTGCTGCTGCTCGCCCGCCTCGACGCGGGCCGCCCGATGGCGCACGAGCCCGTCGACCTCACGCTGCTGCTGCTCGAGGCGGTGGCCGACGCCCAGGTGCTGGCCCCCGGGCACCACTGGCGCCTCGACCTGCCCGACGAGGTCGTGGAGGTCGACGGCGACGCCCACGGCCTCCACCAGGTGGTCAGCAACCTGCTGACGAACGCGCGCCGCTACACCCCGGCCGGCACGACCGTGACGGTGGCGGCGGCGCTCGAGCGGGCCGACGGGGGCGACCGGGGCGACCGGGTGGTGCTGCGGGTGAGCGACGACGGCCCCGGGTTCCCGCCGGCCATCGCCGGCCACGCCTTCGACCGGTTCGTGCGCGGCGACGGCGCCCGCACGGGCGGGGACTCCTCCGGGCTCGGCCTCGCGCTCGTGCGGGCCATCGTCGAGGCGCACGGCGGCCGCGTCGGTTTGAGAAGTGCGCCGGGAGCCACCACGGTGGAGGTGGCACTCCCGCCGAGGGGGGCTACCCTGTCCGACGGGCCGATTGTCTGACAATCCATCTCGGAGCCGCCGAGCGGGACAGGACCGCACGCCCGACGACCACGAGGAGGCGAGCATGACCGGCACCGTGACCGAGCCGACCACCACCGGGACCACCAGGACCACCGGGACCCCCCGGGACGCAGCGCAGGACGGCGACGCACCCCGCAGCCAGGCCTACTTCCAGCAGGCGCAGGAGCGCACCGCGCACAACTACCACCCGCTGCCGGTGGTGGTGGCCCACGCCGAGGGCGCCTGGATGACCGACGTCGACGGCAACCGGTTCCTCGACATGCTGGCCGGCTACTCCGCGCTCAACTTCGGCCACGGTCACCCCGACCTCGTCGCCGTCGCGCACGCACAGCTCGACAAGCTGACGCTGACGAGCCGCGCGTTCGTCCACGACCAGTTCGGCGCCTTCTGCTCCGCGCTCGGCGACCTCGCCGGCAAGGAGCTCGTGCTGCCGATGAACACCGGCGCCGAGGCCGTCGAGACGGCCATCAAGGTCTGCCGCAAGTGGGGCTACGACATCAAGGGCGTCGCGGTGGACTCCGCGGAGATCATCGTCGCCGGCGGCAACTTCCACGGCCGCACCACGACCATCGTCGGCTTCTCCGACGACCCCGACGCCCGCGACGGCTTCGGCCCGTTCGCCCCCGGCTTCACCCAGGTGCCGTACGGCGACGCCGCGGCCCTCGAGGCCGCCATCACACCGAACACGGTCGCCGTGCTGCTCGAGCCCATCCAGGGCGAGGGCGGCGTCGTGCTGCCCCCGACCGGCTACCTCCGCGAGGTCCGCGAGATCACGCGCCGCCACAACGTGCTGTTCGCCGCCGACGAGATCCAGTCCGGCCTCGGCCGCACCGGTCGCACCTTCGCGTGCGACCACGAGGAGGTCGTGCCCGACCTCTACGTGCTCGGCAAGGCGCTGGGCGGCGGCATCGTCCCGGTCTCGGCCGTCGTGGCCGACCGCGACGTGCTCGGCGTGCTCCACCCGGGCCAGCACGGCTCGACCTTCGGCGGCAACGCGCTCGCCTGCGCCGTCGCGACCAAGGTCGTCGAGATGCTGGCGACCGGCGAGTTCCAGGAGCGCTCCGAGCGGCTCGGCGTGCTGCTGCGCACCCGGCTGGAGGGGCTCGTCGGGCGCGGCGTGCTCGCCGTCCGCACCCGCGGGCTGTGGGCCGGCGTGGACGTCGACCCCGCGGTCGGCACCGGCCGCGCGGTCTGCGAGGCCCTGATGGCCCGCGGCGTCCTGGCCAAGGACACGCACGGCTCCACCATCCGTCTCGCGCCGCCGCTCGTCGTCTCCGAGGAGGACCTCGCCTGGGGCCTCGACCATCTCGAGGCGGTCGTCACCGGCGCCTGAGACCCCGCGTCTCACAGTCGCACCACAGGTCGTCCCCACGGACGACCCAGCGAGGCGGTCGAGCCTCGTGCCATGGACTCGACCGCCTCGCCCCACCTCGTCGCGCGCGACGCCCCGGCCCCGCCGGCGCCGCCCCCGTCGTACGCCGCGCACCCCGCCGCACGCAGCTCCCGCCTGCTCGACCGCCTCCGGCGGGTCGAGCGCCGCACCGGCGAGCGCGCCGGCCTCGCCGCGCTCCTGCTCGCGACCGCCCTGCTCTACCTGTGGGACCTCGGCGCCTCGGGGTGGGCCAACTCGTTCTACGCCGCGGCCGCGCAGGCGGGCTCGGAGTCGTGGAAGGCGTTCTTCTTCGGCTCCTCCGACGCCGGCAACGCGATCACCGTCGACAAGACACCCCTGTCGCTGTGGCCGATGGCCCTGTCGATCCGGGTGTTCGGGCTCTCGTCGTGGAGCCTGCTCGTGCCCCAGGCCCTGATGGGCGTGGGCGCGGTCGCCCTGCTCCACGCGACCGCGCGGCGCGCGACGGGGTCCTGGGCGGCGGGCATCCTCGCCGGCGCGGCGCTCGCCCTGACCCCCGTCGCGACGCTGATGTTCCGCTTCGACAACCCCGACGCGCTGCTCGTCCTGCTGCTGGTGGGCGCGGCGTACGCGACCCTGCGGGCGGTCGAGGGGGCGACGCCCGTGCCCGGGGTGACCGGCCGCGTGGTCGGGCACCCCGTGCGGTGGCTCGCGCTGGGCGGGGCCCTCGTCGGGCTGGCCTTCCTCACCAAGATGCTGCAGGCGTTCCTCGTGCTGCCGGCGCTCGCCCTGGCGTACGCCGTGTTCGCCACCGCGCCCTGGTGGCGACGCGGGCTGCACCTGCTCGTGGCGTTCGGCTCCATGGTGGTGGCCGGCGGCTGGTGGATCGCGGTCGTCGAGCTGTGGCCGGCGGACTCGCGGCCCTACATCGGCGGCTCGCAGGGCAACTCGATCCTCGAGCTGACACTGGGCTACAACGGCCTCGGCCGGCTGAACGGCGAGGAGGAGGGGTCCGTCGGCGGCGGGGGCGGCTGGGGCAGCCCGGGCCTGATGCGGCTCTTCTCCGACTCCGTCGGCGACCAGGTCGCGTGGCTGCTGCCCGCGGCGCTCGTCCTCGGCGTCGCGGGGCTCTGGTTCGCCGGGCGCGGCGCCACCCCCGGCGCCACCCTCGGCGCCACCCCCGGCACCGCGCGCCTCACCCGGGCCGCGCTGACGCTGATGCTCGGGTGGCTGGTCGTCACGGGGCTGACGTTCAGCCTCATGCAGGGGATCTTCCACGAGTACTACACCGTCGCCCTCGCCCCCGCCATCGCCCTGCTGGCCGCGGTCGGCGCGGTCGTGCTGTGGCGGGCCCGCGGCTCGCTCGTCGCGTCGGGCCTGCTGGGCGGCACGCTCGCGCTGACCGCGGTGTGGGCGTCGGTGCTGCTCGACCGCGCCGGCTGGGCGCCCGCGCTGCGCTGGGGCGTGCTCGTCGTCGGGCTGGTGACCGCGCTGCTCGTGGTGGGGGCGCGCCACCTCCCCCGGAAGGCCGGGTACGCCGTGGCCGTCGCCGCCCTGCTCGCGGCGCTGGCCGCGCCCGCGGCGTACTCCGTCGCGACCGCGGCGACGCCGCACACCGGCTCGATCGTGGCCGCCGGCCCCAGCAGTGCCGGGGCGGGCGCCGGCCCCGGAGGCCGGA
>NZ_JAHWBL010000097.1:0-5934 GCF_029493445.1 Nocardioides sp. ChNu-99
GGCGGCCGCGGGCCTGCCGTGCCCGGTGCGCAGCGGCGGGTCCACGCCCAGCCTCGGCGCGAGCCTCGCGCGGGGGCCCGAGGCCGCGGGCACCGCGCTGCCCGACGAGCTACGTCCGGGGGTCTACCTGTTCGGCGACGCCCAGCAGTGGGAGCTCGGCCACCACGAGCCGGAGGACGTGGCCCTGACGTGCGTGGCGACGGTGGTCAGCCACGCGGGCGGCCGGGTGGTGCTCGACGCCGGCAGCAAGGTGCTCGGGGCGGACCGTGCCCCGCACGCGACCGGGTGGGGGCGCCTGCCCGCCGACCCCGACGCCCGCGTCGTGCTGCTCTCGGAGCACCACGCCGTGGTGGAGACCGGCGGCGGCCCCCTGCCGGCGGTCGGCTCCCGCGTCGAGGTGGCGCCCAACCACGTGTGCGCGGCCGTCAACCTCGTCGACACCCTCTGGGTGGACGGCGCGCCCCTCGCCGTGGAGGCCCGCGGTCGCAACAGCTGAGGGTCCCCCTAGGCTCGGACGCATGAGCCGAGCCAGCACCCGCGCCCTGTCGATCGCCGCCGTCCTCGCCCTCCCGCTCCTCGCCGCCTGCGGCTCGGACGCCGAGGAGGGCTCGAGCGGGTCGGGCTCGCAGGAGTCGACGGACGCCACCGGTGTCACCGACGGCACGTGCTCCTACGAGGAGTCCGGCGAGGCCGCCCGCCCCGTGGACCTGCCGCCGGCCGAGCCGACCATCACCACCCCGACGCCCGCCGTCATCTCCACCTCGAACGGCGACCTCGACGTCACGCTGAACGGCGACACGACGCCGTGCACCGTCAACTCCTTCGTCTCGCTGGCCGAGCAGGGCTTCTACGACGACACGCCGTGCCCGCGCATCACCACGACGCCCGGCTTCGAGGTCCTGCAGTGCGGCGACCCGTCGGGCACGACGGCCGGGGGCCCCGGCTACTCCTACGCCGACGAGCTGAGCGGCGACGAGACCTACGCCGCGGGCACGCTGGCCATGGCGAACTCGGGCCCCGACACCCAGGGCTCGCAGTTCTTCATCGTGTACGGCGACACGCAGCTCTCCCCCGACTACACGGTCTTCGGCACGGTCGACCCCGCCGACCTGGGTGTCATCGAGGAGATCGCCGAGGCCGGGGACGACGGCTCCAACCCGGCCGGCGGCGGGGCGCCCAACACGCCTGTCGACATCGTCTCGGTCACGGTCGGCTGACGACCGGCGCCGGCCGCTGCCGCGTCGTACGCCGCCCGACCCGCCCCACCCCGCCACGGCGCTCACCCCTCGTAGGGTGAGCGCCGTGAGCGTTCCCGGAGCCAGCACGTCCCTGCGTCGCGACGAGGCCGAGCGGAGGGCGGAGCTGCTCGACGTCACCGGCTACGAGGTCGAGCTCGACCTGGCCGCCGACGAGGCCACCTTCCCCTCGCGCACCACCATCACCTTCACCAGCGCGGGCGGCCAGACGTTCGTCGACGTCAAGCCCGTCGCGCTGCGCCGGGCCACCCTCAACGGCACCGACCTCGACCCCGCCACCCTCCACGCCGGGCGGCTGCCGCTGCCCACCGAGGCGGGCGAGAACGTGCTCGTCGTCGACGCGGTGATGGCCTTCCGCACCGACGGCGAGGGCCTGCACCACCACACCGACCCCGCCGACGGCCGGCGCTACGTCTACGGCATGAGCTTCATGGACGCGGCCCCCAGTGTCTTCGCGTGCTTCGACCAGCCGGACCTCAAGGCGCCGTACACCCTCACCGTCCGGGCGCCGGTCGACTGGACGGTCACGGCCAACGCGCCGGGCACGCAGGCCGAGCCCGGCCTGTGGCGCTTCGAGCGCAGCGCCCCGCTCGCGACGTACTTCGTCACCGTCGTCGCGGGCCCGTACCACCACGTGCGGGTCTCCCACGACGGCATCCGGCTGGGCCTGTCGTGCCGGCAGAGCATCGCGCCCCACCTCGACGCCGACGCCGAGGAGCTGCTGACCGTCACGCGGCAGTGCTTCGACGAGTTCCACCGGTTGTTCGGGATCCGCTACCCGTTCGGCGACTACCACCAGGCGTTCGTGCCGGAGTTCAACGCGGGCGCGATGGAGAACCCGGGCTGCGTGACGTTCCGCGACCCGCTGGTCTTCACCAGCCGCGTCACCCGCGGGGCGCGCATCCAGCGCGCCGTCACCGTCGCCCACGAGATGGCCCACCAGTGGTTCGGCAACCTCGTCACGCCCCGGTGGTGGGACGACCTGTGGCTCAACGAGTCCTTCGCGGAGTACATGGGCAACCGCGTCACCGCCGACGTCACCGAGTACGGCGACACGTGGGTCCACAACGCCCACCGCCGCCGGCAGTGGGGCCTCGTCGCCGACCAGCGCCCGAGCACGCACCCGGTCGCCGGCAACGGCGCCGTGGACGCCGCCGGCGCGCTGCAGGACTTCGACGGCATCTCCTACTCCAAGGGCTCGAGCGTGCTCAAGCAGCTCGCCGCCCTCGTCGGGGACGACGTGTTCCTCGCCGGCGCCGTCGACCACTTCACCCGGCACCGTTTCGGCAACGCCACCATGCACGACCTGCTCGGGTCGTGGGAGCGGGCCGGGGCGGGCGACCTGACGGGCTTCGTCGACGGCTGGCTCCGCGCGCCCGGCGTCGACGAGCTGCGCCTCGACCGGGCCGCCGGCACCCTGCGGCGGGTGCCCCCGGCCGCCCACCCGGCGGAGCGCACCCACGCCCTGCGGGTGGCGAGCGCCGCCCCCGGCGACGCGACGTGGCGGGTCGACGAGGTCGTGCTGGGCGGGGAGGGCGCGTCGTACGACGTGGGGCCCGACGCCGCGGTGGTCGTCGACGCCTACGAGGACACCTGGTCGTGGTCGGCGCCCGACGCCGCGACGCTGGCGGCCCTGCCCGACCTGCTGCCGCGCACGACCGACCCGATGCTGCGGGCCGGGATCTGGAACGCGCTGCGCAGCGGCGTGCACGCCGGCGCCGTCGACCCCGCCGACGCGCTCACCGTCGTCGCGGCCGGCCTGCCGTCGGAGCGCGACGACGACGGGGTGAGCATCGTGACCGGGTGGGCGCTGGGCCGGCTCCGCGCCGTCGTCGCGGACCCCGACGACCTCGAGGCGCGGGTCCGGGCCGCCGCCGACGCCGTCGTGCGCGACGCCGAGCCCGGCAGCACCGTGCAGCTGGCGGCCTTCGGTGCGGTCGTGGCCGCGACCGCGGACGAGGCGCTGCTGCGCTCCTGGCTCGCCGGCGCCGACCTGCCGCCCGGGGTCGAGCTCGACGAGGCGCTGCGCTGGCGGGTGCTGGTGCGGCTCGCGGTGCGCGGCGCCACCGACGCCGACGCGCTCGACGCCGCGCTGGCCGACGCCCCCTCCGCGGTGGCCCGCACCGAGCACGCCCGGGCCCGGGCCTCGCTGCCCACCACGGCGGCGAAGGAGTGGGCCTGGGCACGGTTCACCGGTGAGGCCCGGGTCGCCAACTACGAGGTGGAGGCCGCCGGCCTCGGCCTGTGGCAGCGCGGCCAGGAGCACCTCACGGAGCCGTACGTCGAGCGCTACCTCACCGGCCTGCCCGCCGCGGCGGAGGTGTTCTCGGGCTGGCTGCTCGGCGACGTGGCGGAGGCCTTCTTCCCGCTGACAGCCCGCCGCACCGACGTGCTCGAGCGGGTACGCCGGCTCGCGGCCCAGGAGGAGCTGCCCGGCGCCGTGCGCCGCCGGGTCGGCGACATGGCCGACGAGCTGGCGCGCCGGATCGGCTGACGGGGCCACGGCGGCGGGGTGGCCCCGCCCACCTCGCGGCGTGGGTCCGCGGGACTGTCGGCGGGCCCACCTAGGTTCGTCCCGTGCGCATCCTCCACACCTCCGACTGGCACCTGGGCCGCTCGTTCCACCGGGCCGACCTGCTGGGTGACCAGGCGACGTTCGTCGACCACCTGGTCGCCGTCGTCGAGGAGGAGGCGGTCGACCTGGTGGTCGTGGCCGGCGACGTCTACGACCGGGCCCTGCCGCCGGTCGACGCGGTGCGCCTGGCCGACGAGGCGATCGCGCGGCTCGCGGCGTCGCGGGCCCGGGTCGTCGTCACGAGCGGCAACCACGACTCCGCCCGGCGTCTCGGCTTCGGCGCCCGGGTGATGGACGCGGCCGGCGTCCACGTCCGCACCGACCCGGCGCAGGTGGGCGTGCCGGTGCTGGTGCCCGACGCCGACGGCGCCGTGGCCGTCTACGGCCTCCCCTACCTCGACCCCGACGCGGTGCGCGAGCCGTGGGCCCTGCCCGCGCGTTCCCACGAGGCGGCGCTCGGCGAGGCGATGCGCCGCGTGCGGGCCGACCTGGCGGGTCGTCCGGGCACGCGCTCGGTCGTTCTGGCCCACGCCTTCGTGGCCGGCGCGCAGCCGAGCGAGTCGGAGCGGGACATCTCGGTCGGCGGCGTGCAGCGCGTGCCCGTGCCCGTCCTCGACGGCGTGGACTACGTGGCGATGGGCCACCTGCACGCCAGCCACGTGCTGACCGACCGGGTGCGCTACTCGGGCTCCCCGCTGGCCTACTCGTTCTCCGAGGCGGGCCGCGAGAAGGGCTCGTGGCTCGTCGACCTCGCCGCCGACGGCGCCGTGGCCGCCACCTTCCTGCCCACCCCGGTCCCCCGGCCGCTGGCCCGCCTGCGGGGCACCTTGGCCGAGCTCCTGGCCGACCCGTCGCTGGCCGAGCACGAGGCCGCCTGGGTCGAGGCCACCCTCACCGACCCCGAGCGGCAGCGGGGGGCGATGGAGCGGCTGCGTCGCCGCTTCCCGCACGCCCTGGTGCTGACCCACGAGCCCGTTGGTGGCGCCGCCCCGGCCGCGCCGCACCGGCCGGTGGCCGGGCGCAGCCCCCACGACGTCACCCTCGACTTCGTGCGCCACGTCCGCGGGTCCGACGCCTCCGCCGACGAGGCCGCGCTCCTGGCCTCCGCGTGCGAGGCCTGCACCGGCGACGCCGACGCCACCCGGGAGGCCGCGGCCGGATGAGGCTCCACGACCTCACGGTGACGGCCTTCGGCCCGTTCGCCACCACCGTCACCGTCGACCTCGACGACCTCGCCTCCGACGGGCTGTTCCTGCTCTGCGGGCCGACCGGGGCCGGCAAGTCGAGCGTCCTCGACGCCATCTGCTTCGCCCTCTACGGGCAGGTCCCGGGCGAGCGCAGCACGGCGCGGCACCTGCGCAGCGACGGCGCGGCGCCCGACATCGCCCCGCGCGTCGTGCTCGAGGCGACGCTGTCGGGTCGCCGGTTCCGGTTCACCCGCAGCCCCGCCTGGGAGCGCCCGAAGAAGCGCGGCGCGGGCACGACGACGCAGCAGGCCAGCGCGCTCGTCGAGGAGCGCGTCGACGGCACGTGGTCCCACCTGACGGGGCGCATCGACGAGGCCGGCCAGCTGGTGACCCGGCTGCTCGGGCTCACCATGGCGCAGTTCTGCCAGGTCGTGCTGCTGCCCCAGGGCGAGTTCCAGCGCTTCCTGCGGGCCGGCGCCGACGACCGCCAGCGCCTCCTGCAGAGCATCTTCCGCACGAGCCGGTACGCCGAGGTCGAGCGCTGGCTCACCGACCGCCGGCGCGCCCTGCGCCAGGAGTCGCTCGACGCCCTGGTCGCGGTGCGGAGCACCGTGCACCGCCTCAGCGAGGCCGGCCACGTGGCGTTCCCCGACCACCTCGTCCTCGACGACCCGTCGGGCAGCCCCGCCGCCGTCCCGTCGGACGGTGCCGAGGAGAGCGCGGGGGGCGACCCGGGGGACGGCACGGGCACCGACGCCCTGTCCGCGTGGGCGGGCACCCTCGTCACGGACTCCGCCACCGCCGCGGCCGCCGCCGACCGCCACCGCGCCCACGCCGAGGACGCCCTCGCGTCGGCGGCGTCCACCCTCGCCGCCGCGGAGGCCGTGACGGCCCTGCGGGAGCGCCACGCCCGCGC
>NZ_JAHWBL010000098.1:0-5649 GCF_029493445.1 Nocardioides sp. ChNu-99
GGATGAACCCCTCGCGCACGTGCACGAACTCGGCCAGCGGACCCGAGTGGATCATGGTCTGCAGCGGCTCGTAGACGTTGTTGGTCTGCGACTCCGCGAACGCGAGCAGCCCGAGCAGCGACTTGCGGCGCGGAATGCCCATGGCCTCGCCGACCTGGTACTCGTACTCCCACCCGCAGCCACAGCCGTGGTCGGCGCACCGGTACACCTCGCCGCCGCGGGCGAATCCGTCGAAGAGCGTGGGTCCCACGGCCTCGGCCAGGAGCATGGCCGCGCCCCACGGGGACTTTCCGCACTTCTGAGGACCGACGATGACCGAGCGGCGGTACACGAACGGGGCGAGCAGACGCCGCGAGTCGGCGATCGCGCGGGCGTGGACCCGGTAGTGGTTGGCGGTGCAGAACAGCTGCCAGCCGTTGAACTCCAGGGGGTCGTTCTCCATCACGCCCGAGGGGACACGGCAGTGCGCCTCGACCCAGTCGGTGACGATGAACCCGAGGGTCAGCAGCGGGTCGAAGTCGAGAGCGAGGTCTTCACCGGCCATCGCCGGTGACTACCTTCATCCGGTCGCGGGAGGACCGCGGGGCGGGGGGCGCCGTCTGCTCCTTCTCGGCCCGCTTCACGCCCAGGCTGTCGGTCGCGATGGCCCAGCCGTTCTCGCGCAGGCCGGCCGGGGTGAGACCGATCTGGTCGCGGAAGCGGTGCAACTGCGCCACGAGCGAGGCGTTGGCGTCCGGCTCGAGCTCGACCACGGTCTTGAGGCGGCAGAACTCCGCGATCGTCGGCCAGCGCCAGGGCTCCAGCTCCCACGCGACCGCCTGCGGCATCTTCCAGTGGTCGCGCCAGATCTGCAGCTCGCGCCTGCGGAAGTCGTTGGACGCCGCCTTGTCGGGCACGCGCATCTTCGAGCCGCCCTCGCCGGCCAGGGTGAGCCAGCGCTGGACCTTCGGCAGCGGGAACGCCGGGGCGTGGCCCTTTCGGCCCTCGGACGGGAGCGCGGTCAGGCTGATGCCGCGGCTGTCGCTGCGCCCCGAGTTGGGGTTCAGCGAGGGCCCCGACCGGTTGCGTGCACCTCCACTGGCCACGGTCCTACCTCCTCGAGGTGGGCGTCGCGCCCACGCCGGCGGACCGGGTCGGGCGTCGCGCCCGATCCGGTATGCGTCTGGTGCTATACCGGTGCGGGCGCTGGCCCGGGGCCGGAACTTTTGAACCCTCCGCACCTTTTTCGGCTCTCCTCCGCGGTCTCCATCGGACCGCGTTCGGCCCACCCCCCTGGGCAGACCGGCGAGGGCTATACCTTCTGTGCGATACCCGCTTGCTTGCTGCTGTTGCACGACAGGCAGAGGGTCTGAGCGTTCGCTCTGCTGTGCTCGCCTTGGTCCGCGAGGGCGACGACGTGGTCGACGGTCGCCGCGGTCAAGGTGTACGGGTCGGGATCGGTGCACCGGATGGCGCACAGCTGGCAGGTCCACTCGTCGCGAGCGAACACAGCGGCCCGGTCGAACACCTCGACGATTGCCACGCCCGCTGCGCGAGCACGCTTGACCGCGTCCTGCGCCCAGTCGTACCCCGAGCTGGGGGCGAGGCGGTGGCCCCACTGCACCACGCTGCGGCAGCGCACGCTGCACGTCGTGGCGTACGAGGCGTCGACGCGGCGCACGACCACGGCGCCACAGACGACACACGGCCGCTGCTCCTTCGGGTGCCGCGAGCTCTCACCCATCACGAGGCGGTTGTAGTGCGTGGCGCAGAAGCCGCGGGCACGGTGGCCGTTGCGGCAGCCAGGGACGTCGCATGTTCGGGCAGCCGGCACCGGCGTCTCTCCCTTCGGAAACGCCACGACCCCCGTCGCTGGCCCTGCTGGGCGAGCGTGCGGGGGTCGTCTGGGCGGCGGGGTGTCAGTGCTAGCGCAGGCGCTGTGCGTTGCCGCGCAGTGCGCCGTCGCGGGCGTTGCAGCTCAGGTGGACCACGCCCCGGTAGCCAGCGCGGTCCGGCGTGTGGTCGAGCGCCAGGTCCTGGCCGGCCACCATCACCTCCTTGCAGAAGTGGCAGGTCATGCCGATGGCCTCGGCTCGCATCCGCTTCGACAGCTGGGTGTGGGTGTAGCCGTAGCCACGCGCGGTGGCTGAGCCGCGCTCACGGTCGACCTGGCGCCGGTGGTCGAGGCAGCGTCCATCTCGGACGCCCGCCTCGACCAGCGCGGGGCAGCCGGCCTGCGCACAGTTGCGCTTCGCCATCAGCCACCCCCAGACGACGAACGCCCCGGGCCGTGTGGCTCGGGGCGTCAGGTTCTTCCGACTGGCTCGGGACGCACTACGCCGCCCCGTCGCTGTCCACGGTACCTGATGCCCGCCTGTCGCCGCCAGCATCCCGGACCGCCAGCGCGTCGGCGACGCGGTAGAGCTTGCGCTTGCGTGCGTCCATGCCGCAGGAGCGGAACAGGGGCGGGAGCACGGTGCGGACGCCACCGCGCACGACGGGCTTGTCGTTGGTCCAGTTCCGGATCGTGGAAGCCGGCACGTCGATGCGGACGGCGAGGTCGTCGGCACAGAGCCGGTCGGCCTTCTTGATGTGCTCGGCCTTGACCGTGTTGCGGTAGCGGTTCTCGGACAGGCTTTCCTTGCAACGGTCGCACCAGTAGGTGACGACGCCCTGCTTGTCGACGGTGCGCTCGACGGGCTTCTTGCAGGTGAGGCACGGGGCGCCGCGCTCGGTCTGCTCGCCGTCGCGTACGACGCGCTCGAGGTGGGCGCGGCAGTCGCGGACCGCGTGGGCGAAGGGGCCGAAGTCGAGGAGCGGGGAGCGGGCCATCTCGGTGAGGTGACGCAGGAGGTACTCCGCCGACGCCTGGACGGTGGCGGGCTCGTCGGGGTCCGGCTGGTCGTGCTCGAGGGTGTCGCGCCACAGCATGTCCCAGGTGCCGAGGACCCACAGCGGGTGGAGATTCGAGGCGGCGGTCTGGTCGAGCCAGGTGCGGACGTCGTCGAGGTCGGTGGCCTCGCAGTCCGGGGGGACAACGCGGCCGGCGAGGGCTGATGCGGCGACGTGGTGCCACGCCTCGGGGTCAGGGACGGGACCGATGAGGGTCATGGCCTCGGAGTTCACGCCGCGGGCCGTGGCCTCGTCGTGGAGGGGTTCACCAACGAGGTGGGCGATCTGGGTGATGCCGTCGCGGGTGGTGGCGACGCACTCGGCGCAGGCGCCCTCGACGTGGGTGTCACCACACACGGTGCAGTGCGGCTCGGTGCAGGGCTGGCACCCCGGGCAGTCGGGGTCGTGGTAGCCGGGCCGGTCGTCGTGACGGCCGGGGATGACGCGGGGCTCGTGGCGGCCCGCTGGTCGGCACTGGGTCATGCGTGGGCCTCTCGTGACGGTGTGGGGGCGGGCGGCATCGTCGGGGCGAGCACGCCCGCGAGGTGGTCGACCATGGCCTCGGTGTGGAGCGCGAACGATCGCCACAGCAGGTTGAACGCCTTCTCGGGGAGGTAGCCGGAGTCCTGGAGCGCGCACCGGATCGTGTCGGTCTGGTCGCGGTGCACGAGGTGCAGCAGCTCGTGCGTGATGGTGTTGCGGAGGATGTCCTCGGGCTGGTCACGCCAGTCGGTCGCGAAGTAGATCATCGCGATGAACCGGCCCTCGGTCGGGTGCACAGAGGCGTGTACGCCTTCCTCGGCGGGGTCGGCAGCGATCCAGACCGTCCAGTGCGTGAGGTGCAGGCGCTCACGCACCGTGTTGACGTACTGCTCCAGCTCCCGCACCTCCTTGGCGCTCAGGTGGGCGCCCTTGCCCGGTTCGATGGGGTCAGCCACGGCCACCACACCCCGGCTGTCGTCGGTCTCGGGGCGGATCACTGGGGCCCCTCTCCCACGGCGCGGAGCGTGCGGCGGTCCGCGTGCCCTCCGGGGGTGTCGGCGTACCGGGCCCGACGCTCGACGACGTCGTCAGCGGTTGCCAGCTGCGGGCCGAGCTGGTCGCGCTCCTCGGCCGCCGCCAAGATCGCGACGAGGGACACCTCGGCGCCCTCCTGCCAGGCGAGAGAGCCGTCGGCATTGCGGTGGCGACCTCGATGGCCAGCGTCCTTCGCGCACTGCTGGCGGAGGTCGTCCACGGGGTCCTTGAGCGTCTCGCGGATGAAGCGCCTCGGGCAGGTCGTGGTCATGGGCTCTCCTCGAGGGTGAGGTCGATCTGGTTGGCGACGCGGGCGGCGAGGTCCGGTCGGAGGGTCCAGAGGCCGAGCGCTCCGTCGGTCTGGATGGGGACCGGCAGCAGCCGGGCGTTGGCGAGTTCGTAGTGCCAGGCGGGGCGGTGGGTGGTGGAGCAGCGGCCCCGGCGGTGGTCGGCGCAGAGGTCGACCGCCCGCATGGCCCACGGGGAGCAGCCGAGGCGGCACTCGGTCTCGTCGTGGGCGTCGACCACGTCGACGACCGCGATGACCGCGGACATGCGCCACCGCGGCGGGCAGCGCGGGACCCCAGGGTTGGGGACGGGGCGGCCGGTGAGGCGCTCGACCATGTCGAACGCCCACTCGGCCTCGGGGCGGGAGCCGGCGTGGATCGCGAGCGGGCCGCGGTGTGCCCACCGGGTGGTGCGGTTCTCGATCGTCTTCTCGCCCGACGCGATGGCGCCCGCGAACGGCTGACGGACGGTGAGGGCCTTCATGCTGCGGGCCTGACGCCGCCGTCGCGGTTGAGGTACGTGAGCCCGGGCGGGTACGCGTAGAGCCGCACGGGCACCTCGAGCGGGTCCTGGCCCTGGCGGAGGAGCCACCCCTGGGCCGTCGCGACCGCGCGCTGCACCTCGATGAGGGCGTGGCAGCCGTCCGGGGTCGTCGCCGACCCGCACACCAGCAGCAGGTTCGCGGGGCTGTTCGCGTCCCCGCGGCTGGTGCCGCCCATCCCCCGCGGCCGGCGGTGGTGGAACGAGTGCGGGAACGACCCCCACCCGTCGTCGCCGTACAGCTGGCGGCCGCACACCTCGCAGCAGCCGTCCGCGCGGCCCAGCACGCGCCGGCGGACGTTGAGCGAGGGCCCGGTGTCCCTCGGTGGCTTCCGGGTCGTCTGCGCCCGGCTCAGGCGCTTCTCCCGCGACCGCTGCATCGGGGCGGTCCGGGCCAGCTCGGTGCGCCGCAGCTCTGTGCGGCGCACCAGCGCGGTGCGGCGCAGGCTCACGAGCGGCGGGCCAGGCTCGCCGGGGAGGCCGCGAGGCCGGCCGCCACGCCCTCGCGCACCGCGTCCGCGATGGGCGCTGGCGACTTCCCGTACTGCCTTGCGCGCGACACCACGACATCCGGGTCGCCGATCCGGTCGTACCAGTCGCGGGCCCATGTCGCGTCGCCCATCGCGGTGTGCCGCAGCGCCGGCGGGAGCGGAGTCACGCCGCACAGCTCGGCCAGCGCGTCGGAGGAGTCGGGGAGGTCGTCGAGCCCCCGGGCGTGGAGGGCGCCGACGGCCATCGACTTCACGTCGATCGGCCAGTAGTGCCACGCCGGCGCCAGGCGGTGGCGGCGGAGCATCTTGTCCAGGACGTGCACGTCGAAGCCGGGGTTGACCCCGACCAGGGTGGCGCCGCGGGTCTCGCGCTCCACCATGCGGGCGAGGCGGTCCTCGCGGAGGACCTCGAGGCGGCACGGGCCTGGTCGCTGGGCCACTG
>NZ_JAHWBL010000099.1:0-5209 GCF_029493445.1 Nocardioides sp. ChNu-99
CGACCGCGCCGCCGACGAGCCCGCCCACCGACCCACCCGCCGCCGCCCTGCAGGCACCGACCGGCGTCACCGGCACCGTGGTGGCCGACGGCGTCGTCGAGGTGCGCTGGGCCCACGCCGGGCCCGCCGCCACCGCCTTCGACGTCTCCGTCGTCGACAACGGCGCCCTCTTCGCCAGCGTCGACGGGAGCGAGCGCACCGCGCGGCTGACCGTGCCCCTGGGCCAGCCGGTGCGGTTCGTGGTGACCGCCGTCGGAGACGGCGCCCGCCAGGCCTCCGCTCCCTCCGCCCCCGTCACCGCGAGCAGCCGCCCGGGCGCGCCGGCCGCCGTCGGCGGGTCCGTCGCCACGGGCGCCCACGACGCCGGCGCCGTGACCGCGACGGTCACCTGGGGCGAGGCGGAGGCGTACGGGTCGCCCGTGACCGGCTACACCGTCGTCCTGTCCAGCGGTGGCGCCGGCGGCGCGACGCAGACGCAGCGGGTGGGCGCGGACGCCCGCACGGCGACGTTCACGGTCCCCTGCACCGACACCGGCGGCGAGCAGTGCGATCCCGGCACCACGTCGGTGAGCGTGCACGCCACGAACGCCGAGGGCGACGGCCCCGCCGCGACCGCCACCATCGGCGAGGGCGGCGCAGGCGCGGCCCGGCTCCCGGGCGCCGGTCGCCAGCACGTCACCGGGCACACGGGCGGCGACATCACCTACGAGGGCTTCGGCGAGGTCACGCTCTCCCTCGCGCCGCCGGCCGACTGGGCCGCGTTCACCGGCACGTGCAGCTACACGACCGACGCGGGGTCGTTCACGCTCCCCTGCGGCGAGACCTCGCTGACGATCCAGTACAACGAGGAGATCGCGTACGTCGAGTGCGGGCGCCCGGGCGGCGTCGGGGGCGGGCAGCAGCCCCTCACCCGCCAGCGCCAGGTCGTCTTCACCGCCGACAACGGGCGCACGAGCGCGCAGAGCGCGACGTACACCTTCACCACCGAGCAGGCGACGTGGTGCCGGGGCACCCCGCTCCCGTGACGCCGTACCGGGACACCCGCACCCACCTGCCCCCGCCCGTACCGATCCCCACACCGATCCCCAGCCCCGAGAGGATCCACCTGTGACCGCCACCGCCGAGGGCCGGGCCCACCCGTCCCCGACGTCCGTCTCCGAGGCCGACGTCGCCGAGTTCCGCCGCCTCCACCAGCGTCTCGGGGACGCCGTGGAGAGCGCCGTGCACGGCAAGCGCGCGGTGGTCGACCTGGTGCTCGTCGCCGCCGTGGCCGGCGGGCACGTGCTCCTGGAGGACGTGCCCGGCACCGGCAAGACGACGCTGGCCCGGGCCGTCGCCCGCGCCCTGGGCGGCGAGATGCGGCGGGTGCAGTTCACCCCCGACCTGCTGCCCAGCGACGTCACCGGCACCACGGTGTTCGACCCGGCCAGCGGGCAGGTGCGCTTCCGCCCGGGGCCGGTCTTCTCCCACGTCGTGCTTGCCGACGAGATCAACCGGGCGGCCGCGAAGACCCAGTCCGCCCTGCTCGAGGTCATGGAGGAGCACACGGTCACGGTCGACGGCTCCACGCGCGCCGTGCCCGACCCGTTCCTCGTCATCGCGACGCAGAACCCGATCGACCTCGACGGCACCTACCGCCTCCCCGAGGCGCAGCTCGACCGCTTCCTGCTGCGCACGTCGCTGGGCTACCCCGACGCCGAGCACGAGATCGACGTGCTCCGCCCGGGCAGCACGGCCGGGCGGGTGGCCGACGTGCCGGTCGTCGCGTCCCCCGGCGAGGTCGCCGCGGCCGGTCGCCAGCTGGCCTACCTCCACGTCGCCGACCCGCTGCTGCGCTACGTGCGGGAGATCGGCGTCGCCATCCGCACCGACCCCCGGGTGCGCCTCGGCGCCTCCACCCGCGGGCTGCGCTCGCTCGTGCGCTGCCTGCAGGTGTACGCCGCCTCGCAGGGTCGCCACTACGTCGTGCCCCACGACGTGCAGCGCCTCGCCGAGCCCGTGCTGGCCCACCGCACCGTCCTGACCCGCGACGCGCTGCTCGCGGGCCACCGGCCGGTCGACGTGGTGCACGAGGTGCTCGACGGCGTCCTGCCGCCGCAGCCCGACCAGGGCTGAGCGTGGCCCGGCCCGCCCCCGCCGCCTGGCGGGCGCTGACCCCGCGCGGTCGGGGCACCGCCCTGCTCGCGGTCGTCGTGCTGGTCGTCGGCGTCGTGGCCCGCTACCCGGTCCTCGCCGGCCTCGGCGCCTGCCTGCTGGCGCTCGTCGTCGTCGAGCTCGCCGCCGTGCTGCGCCGCCACGCGCTCGCACTGCGCCGTACCGTCGAGCCGGCCGTCGTCGTGCGGCACGAGCCCTGCCACGGCACGCTGCGGGTGGCGGGGCGACGACGCCGCGGTCTGGTGCGGACCGAGGCGGTCGACACGGTCGACGGCGTGCTCCACCCCGTGCGCATCCCCGACACCGACCGCGCCGAGGAGGTGCGCGTGGAGTACCCCGTGCCCACCCGCCGGCGCGGCGTCGTACCGGTCGGGCCGCTCCTGCTGCGCCACCACGGGCTGCTGGGCCTGGCCTCGCACGGCACCGAGCACGGCGAGGTGACGAGCGTGCGGGTGCTGCCCCGGCGGGTCCCGCTCAGCCGCACCGCGCCCGGCACCCGGCGGGCCGTCGTCGGCGCCACGGAGGCCGTCGACGTGGGCGGCACCGACCTCGTCGGGCTCCACGAGTACTCGGCCGGCGACGACCTGCGGCGTCTGCACTGGGCGACGAGCGCCCGCTCCGGGACCCTGATGGTGCGCGAGGACGCCGAGCCGGCCGAGCCGCACGTGTGCGTGCTGCTCGACGACCGCTCGAACAGTTACCCCGCCGACGACCGGGACGACCTGTTCGAGGACGCCGTCGAGCTGGCGTCGGCGCTGTGCCGGGTCACCGTCGCGGCGGGCCAGCCCCTGCGCTTCCGGGTGGTCAGCGGACGGTACGCCGTCGACGTGCCCGCCTCCCCCGCCCGGCTGCCGCGTCCCGAGGGCGACGAGGTCGAGCTGCTCCTCGCCGAGATCGGCGCCGTCGGGCCGGACACCGCGCCCGTCGACGTGCGGGGCGTGCGCGACGCCGACGTGGCCGTCGCGGTCTCGGGCGCCCGGGCCGACGACCGCGAGCTGGCCCTGCTGCTGGGCGACGGCGCCCGCCGGGTCGTGCTCTCCCTCGACCCCCGGCCGCTCGTGTCGTCGGGCCAGGTGGGCGACGTGCTCGTGCTCCGCGGCGGCGGGGCCCTCGGCCTGGCCGCGCAGTGGGACGTGGCGGTGGGGGCGTGAGCGGCGCGGGCCGCACGGAGCGTGCGGGGCTGCCCGGCGCCGCGGCGCTGGTGTGGAGCGCGAGCCTGCCCGCCGCGGGGGCGCTCTCGGTGGCGACCGCGTGGGGCGGGTGGCGCATGCCGCTGCTCGTCGTGGCCGCGGTGGTCGTGCCCTTCGCCCTCCTGGTGACCGTCGTGCGGCTCGGGGTGGGCCGCTGGGCGGCGACCGCCGCGCTCACGGCCCTCCTCGTGCTCGTCGCCTACGTGCTCGGGGCGGGCGCGGGCACCACGTTCGTCGGGACGGTGGGCGACGCCGTACCCCTGCTGCTGACGGAGCCGCAGCCCCTCGCCCTGCGGGCCGACCTGCTCGTGGCCCCGGTGCTCGCCTGCGGCCTGGTGGGCATCGCGGTCGGGCTGCGCTCGGTGCGCCCGACCCGGCTCGCCCCGCTGGTGGGCGGGCTGGTGCTCTACGCCGCGGGCGCGTTCCTCACCGGCGGCCGCGGGGACCGCGTCGGGGTCGTGGCGGCCCTGCTGCTGGTGCTGGCCGTGCTGGGCTGGTGCCTGCTCGACGAGACCGGCGAGCCGCGCCGGCGCCGCCTCGTGCTCGCCGGGCCGGTGCTCGTCGTGGCGGTCGGCGTCGTCGCCTCCACCGCGCTCGTGCCGGTGAGCGGCGCCTTCGACCCGCGGTCGGTCGTCGAACCGCCGATCGTGCGCACCGACGTCTCGAGCCCCCTGCCCCAGCTCGCCGCCTGGGCCGCGAACCCGGACGTGGAGCTGTTCACCACCGCCGGCGACACGGGCCCCACCCGCCTGGTCGTGCTCGACGAGTACGACGGCACGCAGTGGCGGGCGGCCACCCGCTACGGCCCCTTCGGGGCGACGGCGGACGACGTGCTCCCCGCCGGCGAGCAGCGGCGCCGCTCCACGATGGCGGTGCGGGTGGCCGAGCTCGGCGGCAGCTGGCTCCCCGCCCCGGGCACGCCCACCGGTGTGTCCGGGACCGAGGCGCTCGTCGACCCCCGCACGGGCACCCTCCTCGAGCCTGCCGGCGCGGCCGACGCCGAGTACGAGGTGACGGCGGAGGTCGACGACCCCGACCCGGCCCGCCTGCCGGGGGCCACGCTCCCCGACCCCTCCGCCGACCTGCCGCTGGAGCGCTACCTCGAGCTGCCCGACGTGCCGACGGACCTGTGGGTGTACGCCGGGCAGGTCACCGCCGGCGCCACCACGCCGTACCAGCGGGCGGTCGCCGTCGAGGACGCCGTGCGGGGCCAGCGGCGCGTCGCCGAGCGGGCCATCTCCGGCTCGGCGCTGTGGCGCGTCGAGGACTTCCTGCTCGGCGAGGTCGGCACCGCGGGCGCCCAGGAGGGGACCTCGGAGCAGTTCGCCACCGCCTTCGCCCTCGTCGCGCGGTACGCCGGGCTGCCCACCCGCCTCGTCGTCGGCTTCGAGCCCGGCGACGAGCAGCCGGACGGCACGCGGGTGGTGCGCGGCGAGCACGCGCTGGCGTGGCCCGAGGTCTACTTCGACCGGCTCGGCTGGGTGGCCTTCTCCCCCACGCCCGACGCCGACCTGGGCGGGGAGCGCCCCGACGCCCCGCTCGACCCGCCGACCACGCCGCCGCCGGCCCCCACGCCCAGCGCCGACCCGTCGCCCGACCAGGTCGACGACCACGCCGCGGACGACGCCGGCGGGTCCACGCTGCCGCCGCGCACCGGCGCCTTCGCCGCCGGGGCGCTGCTCCTCGCCGTGCCCCTCGGGCTGCTGCTCGCCCGGGCCCTGCGCTCGTGGGGCCACCGGCGACGCGGCGCGCGCGGCGCCTGGGCCGAGGTGCTCGACGCCCTGGTGCTCGCCGGCCGCCCCGCACCACGCAGCACCCCCGCGCCCGTGGTGGGCGACGGCGTGGCGATGCGGTACGGCGCGCCC